>JAKONL010000473.1 GCA_022701965.1 Burkholderiaceae bacterium
CCTTCTTCGTCAATCACGACCTCGCCACGTATGAGGTGCCGGTTCACCCCGACATGCCGCAACAGGAGGCCATCTTCCTCGATGAGCTCGACCCGACCATGTCGCCATTATTAGGTCCAACACCCGATCCACAAAGCCACCGAGTTAAGCCGATGCGATCGACCGATCACCGGCCTGATTGCTGGAACGGCGAGCATGTAGAAGAGCTACGTAGTCTCGCAGAAGCTGAACCCTCCTCGGTCGATAGCTGGTGCCGTCCGGCTCAACATCCCGAATGCGATCGGAACGGAACATCCGGAAATCCGCGCGAAGGCAGCACCAGGCGAGCACGGTGACGCAGCTGTCGTTGTAGACCAAGGCGAGCGGCCAGATAATGCGCCGGCTCGGCGCGCCTGCCGCATCGGTGTAGGTGATCCGTAGCGCCTCCTCGCGCCAGCACGCCTGCCGGAAAGGTGCCAGATCGATCATCCGCGCGTAGCGGGGTTCCGGTCGGAAGACCCGGGCGATGGCGTGGATGAGCTGCCGCTCTCGCGCGTCGGGCAGGATCGCGGCCACCTTGGCGAGCACCGACTCCGCAGCTCGGGCCAGCTGTGGATCGCCCAAGGCACGGACTTCCGCAAGGCCGAGCGCCAGCGCCTCGATCTCCGTCTCGTCCAACGTCTGTGGTGGCAGCGCGACGTCCTCTACCAGCCGGTAGCCGTAGCCGCGCTCTCCCTCGATCTGTGCGCCGGCGGCACGCAGCGCATCGATGTCGCGGTAGAGCGAGCGTGGCGAGACGCCCGTCTCCTCCGCAAGGCGCGCCGCGGTGAGCGGTTCGGTCATGGTGCGCATCGCGTGGAGGAGGCGAAGAAGACGATCGGAACGGGCCATGGCTTACTGACGCAATCTGGCAGGAGCACGCAGCTATACGGGCGTCAGTCGCGGCCGAACAGCGGCTGCCATCCAGGAGAATGCCGATGACCCTCACTGTCACCACTCATCTCAACTTCGCCGGGCAGGCGCGCGCCGCTCTCAGCTTCTACGCCGAAGTGTTCGGCGGAGAACCGGTCATCATGACCTATGGTGCGATGGGGCAGGCCGAGCAGGCGTCGTCACCCGACAACGTCATCTGGGGACAGGTCGCCAGCGAGGATGGCTTCCGTATCATGGCCTACGACGTACAGGCGGATCGTCGACACGACGCCGGGACCAACGCCTTCTACGTGTCGGTACGGGGAACCTCCGTCGAGAACATCCAGATGCGCTGGAAGGCGCTCGCCGATGGCGCGACGATCCTTCAGCCGATCGGGCCTTCGCCCTGGTCACCCGCCTACGGCATGCTGACCGACCGCTTCGGCATCACCTGGATCCTCGATGTGGAGCAGGGTGCGGCATAGCCGGCCCATGCCGCGACGGTCCTCGCCGGGAGCGGGACCGTCGTCGCTGTTCTCCAACGGCCAGCACACTCTTTCGTTGGCGCTCTCTCCCGGGAACAGCCATCCGTCAGCCCAGTGGCGCATCGTCCGCCGCCTTGTTGAGGTACGGTGGATGAAGCCGGGCGCGAGCCGCGACATGGCAGGGAGCGGAGCTGACGGGCCGAGATGGATCTCGTCCGCGCCGTTGGCGAGTCCCTTCATCGGCGCTCCGCCACTTCCATCCTGTCGCCGGCACGTACGGCATGCACGCGCGCCGGATCTCCGCTCGCCTCGGCGTCGTCGTGCCCGAGGTACGCGCGCGGCAGGTCAGGCAGGTGGGCGTACCGGCCGACCCAGCAGCGATGCGATCCGTCGGCTGAGATCCTCCGGCGACACGGGCTTGTGCAGCAGCGGAATGCCCGTGTGGGCCGCCTCCTTCAGCCGTTCGGGCGCGGTGTCGCCGGTGATGAGGAGCGCGGCGAAGGCGTCGCCGAATCGGCCTCGCAGCGCGGCGATGATCCCGGCACCGGTCTGGTCTTCGCGCAGCCGGTAGTCGCAGATGACCAGGTCGGGCACGTGGTGCCGGAGCTGCGCCACAGCCTCGTCCAAGCCGTCGGCGGCTCGCGCGCGGCAACCCCAGCTCGCCAGCAGGTGCAGCATGGCGTCGCGGACGATGGGGTCGTCGTCGATCACCAGGATGCTCGCGCCGGCCAGATGTGCGGTTCCCCTGACCTCGGGAAACGGGCAGCCGGAGCCCGCGGCGACCAGCGGTACCCGGATGCGGAACACGCTGCCCCTCGTCTTCACCGACGACAGCGACAGCGGGTGCTCCAGCGTCGCGGCCAGTCCCTGAACGATCGCCAGGCCGAGGCCCAGCCCCTTGGTGCGGTCGCGTTCCGGATTGCCGAGCTGGTGGAATTCACTGAAGACCTCCGTCTGCTGCTCGGGCGCGATGCCGATGCCGGTATCGTGGACCTCGATCGACACGCCACCGTCGCGGCGCCGGCACGCGATCAGCAGGCCGCCGCGATCGGTGTAGCGAATCGCGTTGAGGATCAGGTTGCGCAGGACGAGTTCGAGCAGCGCGGCGTCGGACAGCACGACGAACGGGGTGGGCGGGCAGCGGTAGATCAGCCGCTTGGCGTCGGCCATCGGCGCGAGCTCGTTCTCGAGCTTGTCGAGGAGCGGCTGGAGCGCGAAGGCCGCGGGCCGGGCGACAACGACCCCCGCCTCGATCCGCGAGAAGTCGAGCAGCGTGTTGAGCATGTCCGACGAGGCGATGCTCGCCGCCTGCGCGCTCTCCACCATCCGCCGTTGGGCAGGCTCGAGCCGGGTGTGGCCAAGGGCGTGCAGGAACAATCCGAGCGCGTGGACGGGTTGGCGCAGATCGTGGCTGGCGGCCGCCAGGAAGTGCGACTTGGCGGCGTCGGCGTCCTCCGCCTGCCTGCGCGCCGCACGGGCGTCCTCCGTCTCGGCGCGCAGCTGGTCGACCAGCGAGAGGTTCTCGAAGCGCAGCGCGATGCCTTCGCGCACGCGGCCGTTGGCGATCCGCACCTGGCCGTACTGGCCGGCGATGTAGAGGATGCAGCACACCGCGAGCGCACGGTAGGACACGCCCCCCATCGACCAGAGCGTCGCGAACGCCAACGTCAGCATCGGCAGCGCGAGCGACAGGTAGAGGTAGCGCAGCGGCGCCAGCAGCGACACGCCGTTGCCGCACACCGCGCCCATCAGCGACATCAGCAGGATGCTGATCGCGGGAATGGAGACGGGCAGGCCGATCCACAGCAGGACACCCCAAGCAGTCCCCTCGTAGACCTTGAGCGCGAGCAGCCAGCGCTCGCTGTGTCGGTCGCGCTCGCGCGAGCGGGGCCGTCGCAACGCGACGCGCGCGAACCCCACGGCGGCGGCACGTCCGGCGAGGAAGGCCACGTACCAGGCGATCAGCTAGGCATGCGACGCGAACGGCAGCAGCACGCCGAGCAGCAGCGTCGGCAGCAGGAAGCCGACGAGATGGGACTGCGCGATCCCGTCGAGCACCATGCGCAACTGCTCGGCGCGGATCGCCTGACGCACCGGCAGCACCGTCACCGGATCATGCCCAGGCGGCGGGCGGCGAACACCGCCTCGGCCCGGCTCGCGACGCCGAGCGTGGCGAGCAGCGCCTGCACGTGGCCGCGAACGGTATGTTCGGACAGCTGGAGGCGTCGGCCGATCATCTTGTTCGACAGGCCCTGGCAAAGCAGGTCG
>JAKONL010000491.1 GCA_022701965.1 Burkholderiaceae bacterium
AGACTGCGAAAGCGAAGCATCGCGCGCCGCCGCGCCTTACTTGAGGTCGTCCGCGATGACCTTCACGATGCGCTGCGCGTTGGCCGAGGTCTCGGGTGCGCCGGTCGCGTTCAGGACCGACACGACGGAGGTTTCGCCCTGGCTCTTGACGACGATGCGGAACTTCAGCGGTGTCTCGGCAGCACCTGCCTTTCCGAAACTGAAGATCTTGGCGAAGATGCCCGGCTCCTTCTTGTCGGGGTTGGGCGTCACATAGCGCACGAAGTAGGTGCCAGCGCTGCGGTCGCGGTCCTCGACGGTGAAGCCGGTGCGGTCGAGCGTCAGGCCGACCCGGCGCCAGGCGCGATCGAAACCTTCGCTGATCTGCACCACGGGCTGGCCGCCGACCGTCGCCACGCGGGCCGTCTGCACCGGCGCGCTGGTCGCGACCAGGGCCTTCGACTGTTCCTGCGACACGCCGAGCTTGACCATCAGGCGCCGGGCGAATTCGGCCTCGAGTTCGGGATCGGGCGCGCGCGGCTGCCAGACCGTGCCGTCTTTCTGATTGGTCGTGTAGACCTCTTCCATGCCGCGGTGGCTGATGTAGATCTCGGTGCCGGTCGGCGTGCGTTCCAGCCGGGTGCGGAAGCGGTCGAGCTCGCCGGTGGAGTAGACCGAGTCGATCAGCTTGCCCAGCGTGCCACGGATGATGTCCTGCGGCAGCTTGGCGCGGTTCTCGGCCCAATCGGTTTCCATGATGCCGAGGTTGCGCTGGTCGGTCGTCAGCAGGAAGCCGTTCTCCTGCCAGAAATCGCGCACCGGATCCCAGAGCTGGTCGGCCGGGCGGTTGACGACGATCCAGCGCTGGTTGCCCGCGCGCTCCATTCGCACGTCGCCGACCGCGGAGACGGCAGTCGGCGCGCCGGGCGCGTTGGTCACGCCGGTCTGGTAGCCGCTGGCCGTCACCGGGCCGCCGGGCACCACGTAGCGGTTGTCGCGCGAGAGCTGGGTGAGGTCGGGCGGGACTTCGAGCGAAGGGGCCTTGCCGGCGCTCTTGTAGTCGATCTTGTCGCCTTCGAGAAACGAGCAGGCGGCGAGGCTGGCGACGAGGGCCAGCAGTGCGAATCGCGAAAAATTCTTCAACTTCGTCTTCCTTGATGGAATGAGTTCGGTCGGCCAGTGCCGACAGGGACCGCGCGGTATGAGTCGGTCTGGCAGGAAAGGTTGCCGAACCGGACAGCGTGGTATCGGGGCGCTCAGTCGGCGAGCAGGCCGCCGGTACGCAGCGCGGTCTCGACCGCAGGGCGGAACGCCTCGCCGAGCGGGGTCAGCGGCAGGCGCAGCGTACCGCCGCACAGGCCCATGCGCGACATCGCCCACTTGACCGGGATCGGGTTGGGCTCGACGAACAGGTTGCGGTGCAGGGGCATCAGCTCGAACTGCAGCCGCATCGCGGTCTTCACGTCTCCCGCGAGCGCCGCGACGCACAGCTCGTGCATCTTGCGCGGTGCCACGTTGGCGGTCACGCTGATGTTGCCGTGGCCGCCGCACAGCATGAGCGCGACGGCGGTCGGGTCGTCGCCCGAATACACGGCGAATTCCTTCGGCAGGTCGCGGATCAGCCACTGCGCGCGCTCGATGTTGCCGGTCGCTTCCTTGATGCCGATGATGCCGGGCACTTCCGCCAGGCGCAGCACGGTGTCGTGCGCCATATCGGCGACGGTGCGGCCGGGCACGTTGTACAGCACGATCGGCAGGTCGCCGACCGCTTCGGCGATGGCCTTGAAATGCTGGTACTGGCCTTCCTGCGTCGGCTTGTTGTAATAGGGGACGACCTGGAGCTGCGTATCGGCACCGACGCTCTTGGCGAAGCGCGCCAGCGCGATGGCCTCGCGCGTGGAGTTGGCGCCGCAACCCGCCATGACCGGCACGCGGCCCCGCGCCTGCTCGACCGAGACCCGGATGATCTCGCGATGTTCCTCGACGTCGACCGTCGGCGATTCGCCGGTGGTGCCCACCACGCCCAGGCAGTCGGTGCCTTCGTCGATGTGCCAGTCGATCAGCCTGCGGAGCGCGGGATAGTCGACGCTGCCGTCTTCGTGCATCGGCGTGGCCAGCGCGACGATGCTTCCTGTCAGTTGCTCCAAGGGTGTCTCTTTGTCGTTGACGAAAGCACGCATTCTATCGACCTCATATTGGCGGAAAGTCGGAGCGGGCTTGCCCCGGATCGAGCGCGAAGCGGGGCGGGGCGGGCGTTCCGTTGCCGGCATCGGGCAGCGCGACGGCCGCGATGCGCTGGACGAACCGGGCCGGCCCGTCGAGAAAGCCGTCCTCGTACGCGACGACGCGAAGCCCGCTACAGGCAGCGAGCAGTTCGCCCGGCCGCAGCAGGAAGTCGGCGCGGGCCGGCCGGCCGACCGATTCGTTGCCGGCCGCGAAGGTCTCGTAGAGCAGCACGCCGCCCGGTGCGACGGCGCGGACGATGTCGGGCAGTCGCGGCCGCCAGAGATAGTGGGTCACGATCACCGCATCGAAGACCCGGCCTCCGAACGGCCACGGACCGTTCTCGATGTCGGCCTCGACGATCTCGGCGCCCGCGGCCGCGAACGGCTCGAGCGCGGCGAGCGCTTCGGCCGAGCGGTCCACGCCCGTCATGCAGTGGCCGCGCGACTGCAGCCAGCCCAGGTGCCTGCCGCTGCCGCAAGCGACGTCGAGCACGCTGCCGCCAGGGGCGATCAGGTGCTGCCATCGCACGATCCATGCCGACGGCGCCGCGCTCAAAAGCAGGTCCAGAGCTGGTCGATCATGGTGACCATGAAGGTCGGCCGCGTGTACATCAGGAAGACCGCTCCCAGCACGCCGACGGCGGCCACGCCGGCGGCGGCCATGGACAGGCGACGGGCCGCGGGGCGCATCGCTCAGGCCGCGGCGGTCGAAGGCGCCGTCCGGACGATGGCGCTCTCCTTGACCGGCAGGTTGATCAGCCCGGCGAACACGCCCAGCGCGATCGACAGGTACCAGACCACGTCGTAGCTGCCGGTGCGGTCGTACAGGAACCCGCCGAGCCAGACGCCCAGGAACGAGCCGAACTGGTGGCCCAGGAACACGAACCCGCTGAGCATCGACAGGTGCGCGACGCCGAAGATCTGCGCGACCAGCGCGTTGGTCGGCGGCACGGTCGACAGCCACAGGAAACCCATCACGCTGGCGAACACGTACACGCTGAGCGGCGACACCGGAACCACCAGGAAGACCGAGATCGCGACGGCGCGGCCGAAATAGATCGCCGAGAGGATCTTCCGCTTGGCCAGCTTCTGCCCGAGCGTGCCGGCCACGTAGGTGCCGAACACGTTGAAGAGTCCGATCAGCGCCAGCGCATAGCTCGCGACCTCGGGCGACATGCCCTTGTCCTTCAGGTAGCTCGGCATGTGCACGCCGATGAACACGACCTGGAAGCCGCAGACGAAGTAGCCGGCCATCAGCAGCCTGAAGCTCGGGTACCGGAAGGCTTCGCTTACGGCCTGGCCGATGCTCTGCGTGCGTTGCGCGCCGGCAGCGACGCGGCGCGGCTCGCGCAGTCCGAAGGCCAGCGGCACGATCAGCAGCACGCAGGCCGCCAGCACCAGGAGCGCGGTGTGCCAGCCGAGCCGGGCGATCAGCTGTCCCTCGATCGGCACCATCAGGAACTGGCCGAAGGAGCCGGCCGCCGCCGCCACGCCCATCGCCCAGGAGCGCCGGTCAGCGGGAATGTTGCGGCCGATCACGCCGTAGATCACCGCGTAGGTCGTGCCGGCCTGCGCCGCGCCGATCAGGACGCCGGCCGTCAGCGCGAAGAGCAGCGGAGTGGTCGACAGCGCCATGCCCGTCAGCCCGGCGGCATAGAGCACGGTGCCGATGAGCAGCACGCGGAACGCGCCCAGCCTGTCCGCCAGCATGCCCGCGAAGACGCCGATCACGCCCCAGGACAGGTTCTGGATCGCGATCGCGAAGGAGAAGGTCTGTCGCGTCCAGCCCTGCTCCTGCGTGATCGGCTGCAGCCAGAGGCCGAACCCGTGGCGGATGCCCATGGACAGCGTCACGATCATCGCGCCGCACAGCAGGACCTGCCTGACCGAGAGGGTGGAAGGCACTGGGGAGGGGGCGACGGTGGACATCCAGCGAATGTAGCCATTCGAGCCGTTCCCAGCAGCACTTGCGTGACACGGGATTGTTGATATCGAGGGCCGTCTTTCATGCGGCGCGCGCATCAACCTTCCGCAGCGCAGGCCCGCACTGTATGAGTATCCAGTTGTTCGAAGGTGCTCACTACAATTCGCACCATGGCGACTCTTCCCAAGACTTCTTCCGCGACTCCGGCGGCACCCGCGTATTCCGAAGGCTCGATCCGCGTGCTCAAGGGCCTCGAGCCCGTCAAGCAGCGCCCGGGCATGTACACCCGCACCGACAACCCGCTGCACATCATCCAGGAGGTGCTCGACAACGCGGCTGACGAGGCGCTCGCCGGGCACGGAAAGAAGATCAGGATCACGCTGCACGCCGACCACTCGGTCAGCGTCGAGGACGACGGCCGCGGCATCCCGTTCGGCATGCACCCCGAAGAGAAGGCGCCGGTGGTCGAGCTGGTCTTCACGCGGCTGCACGCGGGCGGCAAGTTCGACAAGGGCTCGGGCGGCGCCTACAGCTTCTCGGGCGGCCTGCACGGGGTGGGCGTCAGCGTGACGAACGCGCTGTCGACGCGCCTGGAGGTGACTTCGCACCGCGAAGGTTCGGTCGCCAGGCTGGCGTTTGCGGCTGGCGACGTGGTCGAGAAGCTGGTGGTGCGGCCGCTGGAGGCCGGCGAACGCAAATTCGGCACCACCGTGCGCGCCTGGCCAGACCCGAAGTATTTCGAATCCGCCGCGCTGCCGATTCCCGAACTCACGCACCTGCTGCGCAGCAAGGCCGTGCTGATGCCCGGCGTGACCGTGACGCTCGTCAACGAGAAGACGAAGGAGCAGCAGCAGTGGCTCTACAAGGGCGGCCTGCGCGACTACCTGATGCAGACGCTGCACGGCGAGCCGGTGATTCCGCTCTTCGAAGGCGCGGGCCACGCCGACAGGAACGCCGAGAACTTCGCCGTGGGCGAGGGCGCCGACTGGTGCGTGGCCTTCACGGAGGACGGACAGCCGGTGCGCGAGAGCTACGTGAACCTGATCCCGACCAGTGCCGGCGGCACGCACGACAGCGGCCTGCGCGACGGCCTGTTCACGGCGGTCAAGAGCTTCATCGAATTCCATTCGCTGCTGCCCAAGGGCGTCAAGCTGCTGCCCGAGGACGTCTTCGCGCGCGCCTCCTACGTGCTCAGCGCCAAGGTGCTCGACCCGCAGTTCCAGGGCCAGATCAAGGAGCGCCTGAACTCGCGCGACGCCGTGCGGCTGGTCTCGAGCTTCGTGCGCCCGGCGCTGGAGCTGTGGCTCAACCAGCACGTCGACTACGGGAAGAAGCTCG
>JAKONL010000498.1 GCA_022701965.1 Burkholderiaceae bacterium
GTCGCCGAGCTGGGGCGCCATCGCGTCGGGCACGGGCGGCTACGGCTACGCGTTCAACCACCGGACGCAGGCGGCGGCGGAGCTGGCGGCGCGCGCGCAATGCGAGCGTCCGCCGAACGCGGGCAAGGGGGCGGCACCGGTCGCGCCGTCCGCCTGCGAGGTGCGCACCGCGTTCGATCGGGCCTGCGGCGCGCTGGTCACCGGCAACTTCGGCGAATGGGGCACCGCCGTCGCCGCGACGAAGGAAGCCGCGGGCAGGGCGGCAATCGCGGAATGCAACTCGCACCTGCCGACGGAGCCCTGCAGGCTCGTGATCGGGGTGTGTTCGCCGGGCTGAGCGCGTTCAGCGGCGCGGCTCCGCCGCCATGAGCTCGTCGAGCAGGCCGTCGTAGGCGGCGACCAGGGCGGCGTCGCTCGCCCGGTATCGCTGCACGGCGGCCCGCTGGCGGGCGGCCCAGGTATCGTCGCCGGCGCGGTCCTCGAGCAGGGCGTCGATCAGCCGCGCGGCACCGGCTTCGATGTCGAAGCCGTCGTAGCGCCACCCGAGGCCGTCGGGCAGCGTGGCGTTGTGAACCAGCGGGTAGCCCAGCCAGGCCGCTTCGAGGTAGGCGTAGTTCAGCGGGTTCTCCCACTGGTGGGACACCACCACGTCCGTGTGGTTCGCCAGGAAATCCGGCGTGACGAACCGGTCCTCGAAGAAGGCCCTGTGCGCGCGGACCAGGTCCAGGTGCTTCACGACGCCGACGAATTCGGCGTTCTGGCGCAAGGCGGCGGTGTTCGTCACCGAGACGAACTCGATCAGGTCGGGGCGCTGGCGCCAGGCCAGCTCGGCCACCATCAGCGGATAGAGGCAGAACTTCACCACGTCGTGGTTGGGCTCCATGATGCTGATGCGCTTAGGCCCCGGGCGCGGCCTGCAGCGACCGCCGTGGGGCAGATTCGCGCCGTGCGCCTCCAGCCAGCGTTCGCTCCACACGAACGGCACCGTGCGGACCGGCGTGCGATGCAGCACCTGCCAGAACGCGGCCGAACTGCGGGCCACCTGAGGCACGGCCCAGATCGCGTCGTAGCCGGCAGGGTAGTGCGGCTCGCCGCCCAGGTCGCGGCCGAAGAGGGCCGACTGCGTCGACATCACGTACTCGGCGCCGCACTTGTAGGCCACGGCCCGGGCGCCCCGGGCGTGCAGACGATCGAGCACCGTATCCGGCACCGCGCCGCCGAGCGCGACGAGCAGGTCGATCCCGTCGAGCACGTCGGCCAGCGGCAGCGTCGGGAATTCCGCCAGGTCCCAGGGAAGGCCGGGCGTGATCGCCACGGCCGTGGTGTTGGCCAGGCACACCTCGTGCCCGCGCGCGGAGTTCTTGAGCAGCATCGCCAGCGCCAGCGCGTTCTGCTTGATGCCGTTGATCCACAGGCCCTCGGCCTCCTCGCGCAGGCCGATGGTGATCGCGATGCGCAGGCCGCGCCCGGCCGCGTTCGTCGTCATGCGGTGACTCCTGCGCGAGCGCGCCGCAGCAGGTCGAACAGCCGGCCCACGTGGGCGTCGACGTTGGGCGGATGGTCGATCTGCACGGTGCGCAGGAACGCCGCGGCGCGTCGATCGTGACCCTCCCGGTGGCGGTCGTGCCCGCGGACCGCGCGCAGCAGCTGCCGTCCGCCCGCCTCGGCGTCGAAGTCGGGGTAGTAGTAGCCGACGTCGCGCAGGAAGGGCGAGTTGTGCACCAGCGGGTAGCGGCCGTGGAGCGCGTCGTAGTAGGCGTAGTTCAGTCCGTTCTCCCACTGGTGGGCGACCACGATGTCGGCATAGGTGCCCAGGAAGTAGGGCAGGTTGTAGCGCGCCTCGAACGAGGCCCGCCGGTCGCGCACGATGTCCAGGGCGTTGGCGAAATGCTGGAACGTGACATGGTCCTTCAGGCCGATGGCGTTGGTGACGTAGATCTCCGCAAGCGCGTCGCGGTCCGCGCGATGCGCGGCCTCGCACACCAGCATCGGATAGATGCAGCTCTTGACCACGTTGATGTTGGGCTCGAACACCGCGACGCGTTTCGGCCCCGGCGCCGGCCGATAGCCGAAGGTCCGGGCCGGCGTGGCCTCGGCCAGCTCGGCACGCGCCTTCTCCAGGAAGACCGGACTCCAGATGTGCGGCATCGCGATCACCGGCGCGCGCGCGGCGATCCGCCAGTACGCGCCGCAGGTCTTCTCGTGCTGCGGGTGCGTCCAGATCTCGTCGACCCGGGCGCCGTTGAAGATCGAGCCCGAGGGGCGCCCGAAGCTCAGGCGCTCGACGTCCATCACGTAGTCGTTGCCGCACCGATAGGCGATGGTCACGCCGCCGCGCGCGCGCACCCGCTCGAACTGCGCGGCGCTCAGCTGGGCACCGCCTTCGATCAGCACGTCGAGCCGGTCGGCCACGTCCTCGAACCGCGCCAGCGGCAACGCCATGTCGCCCGTCATCATGGACGCGGGCAGGCGCTCTCCGTCGCCGGCGTTGACGAGCCAGAGCTCGCCCACCGCCGGCGAGGCCCGCAGGAGCAGGTACAGGAAGAGGATGTTCTGGACCGCGCCGTTGGCCCAGATCGACTGCCCTGCCTCGCGGCCCACGTGGATGCTCAGGCCGACGTGGATCCGGTCGGGCCGGCCGCCGGCCCGGTCGCCGCCGGCGGCGTTCAAGGAAGGCGGGTGTCGTCGGGCACCCTGCGCACCTGGAACGTGTAGCCCGACAGCAGATGGCGATAGGCGAACTCGTTCGGCCGCAGCGACTGCACGACGTAGGAGTTGACGGCGTCGGGGGACTTGACGTCCGTCTTCTGTCCGTTGACCACCGTGGTGACCGTGAAGTACAAACCGTTCGAGACGCCCCACAGGCCGCTGTTGACGACCTCCTGCACGGGCTTCTGCGGGTCGTAGAGGCGGGCGACGAGTTCGAAGGTGCCGTCGGCCCTGCGCGAGGTGACGAAGCGCTGCAGCGGCTGGTCGGGCGACGGGCGGAACTCGCCCAGCCAGGTGCCGGTGAGCGAGGACTCGGCGTCCGATTGCGGCGCGGCGGTGGCGACCTGGCCGACGGCCGCCGTGAGCGCCAGGCCGAGCGCGAATTTCCGGAGGGCGAATGAAGTCATGGTCGTGTTTCTCATCGGAAAGTTCTCGGGTTACTTCCACTTCCAGCCGATGCCCGCGCCGATGCCGACCTCGCGGCCCGTCGTGCTGACGCCGATGTTGTAGTGGGTCTTGCCGACTTCGGAGATGCCCTGGAAGCTCAGCGCCAGGCCCGCCTGTCCGCGGTAGTAGCCGACGCCGACACCCAGGGCCTTCTCGCCGGTCTGCGTCAGGTTGATCCGGGCATTCGACATGGCGTAGGCCATGGCGACGCCGGAGTAGGCATGGTTGGCCACGTCCCTGACGTTGCCCTGCAG
>JAKONL010000499.1 GCA_022701965.1 Burkholderiaceae bacterium
TGGAACGTGTAGGTCTTGCAGCCGTGCGGATCCGCATCGCGATGTCTTCGCATCGCAGGGGGCCGGCCGTGGAGCGGGTGAAGGGAATCGAACCCTCGTCAGTTGCTTGGGAAGCAACAGCTCTGCCATTGAGCTACACCCGCGTGCGGCCGGATTCTAGCGTCCGTGCAGGTCCCGGTTTTCCGGCCTGCCCGCGAAGTCGCGCTACAACATCCAGGTGACAATTTCTATCGCTTCGTCGACTTGGTCACGGCTTGCGGTTGCATGCCGATACGACTCATGGAAAATACACATCTTCTTACATGGCGAAGGGCACGAGGGCTCTTCCGGTCGTGGCGCGAGACAACTAAGTGAATCAGATGCAAAACAGTTCGCCTGAAAATTCCGCGATCGTGTCGGCTGCCGCAGCCGTCGACCACGCAGTCGATTCGTTTCTCGAGCAGCACGGCGAGGTGCCGTTCTGCCAGTCGACCGATTTCGCGGTGATGGAGCCCGAGCAGCAGAAGCTGGTGAAGCGCAACGAAGCGACGTACTACCAGAATGTTCCCGAGCTGTCGGCCGTACATTTCTGCCTGACTTCGGCGCAGGCGTTGCTGGAGATCAGCAAGACGCTGGTGCAGCGCGAGGTCGCGCTCTCGCCGGTCGAGCAGGAACGTCACTGGAAGGCGCTCGCCGAAGAAGCCAAGCTCGCCGGTCGAGCGGCCTATCGCGCCGTGCTGATCCTCTCCGATCCGACGTCCAGCAAATCCTTGCAGTCATGAGCCTGTTCAACTGGCGTGGGGACAAGGCGACACCGCAGCGTCCGCAGGCACCGTCGCAGGCCACCATGCTCGAGCATTGGGCTGCGATCAGCCGGTGCGGGATCACCGCCTCGCAGTTCATCGAATTTCTGCAGCCCTTCGCCGACCTCGACGGCATTTCGGTGTCCTACGTGTACAGCGACGCCGAGGGCAGGGAACAGGTCTACAACCACCGTCGCGACGACGCCACGACGGAGAACCCGCTCTCCGAAGCCATCCGCCAGAAGAAGATCTCCCGCGACGAGGCACTGCGCCTGGCGCTGAACGACGAAGGCCGCGTCTGGATCGAGAGCAACTTCATCGAACTGAAGTGAGCGCCTAGCGGTCGATCACGCGCCGCGCGAAACGCTCGAGGTAGTCCATCAGGCGGTTGGCGCCGGCCACCGCCGCGGCCTCGTCGCCGGTGGCGATGCCCGTGGCCAACGCCAGATGCGCGTCGGCACCCTCGACGATCTCGCCCTCGTGCTGGTAGGCGTACCAGAAACGCCGGCAGCGGATCACCAGCGGCGTCACCGCGTTGACGGCCGACATGTTCCGACTGGCCTGGTGGTTCACCTGGTCGAGCTCGTGGTCGGCGCGCATGTAGTCGTCCAGATTGCCGCGTCCTGCCGCCCGGGTCATCTTCTCGGCGCAGCGCAGGATCGCCTTGCGCTGCACCGCCGTCGCACGGCGTGAAGAGCACGCTGCGACGAGGCCTTCGAGCACGCGCCGCGTCTGGATCACGTCGAGGTGGTCCGCCAGGTCGATGGCGGACACCAGCAGGCCGCGGCGCGGCTGCTGGTCGATGAGCCCGATCGACACCATCCGCATCAGCGCCTCGCGCACGGGCGTGCGGCCCAGGCCGACGCGCTCGGCGATCTCGGCCTCCACGACGGGACTGCCGGGCTGCAGTTGCAGCGTCGAGATCAGCGTCTCGATCGCGTCGTAGGCGAGGTCGGCGGCGCGGCGCTTGGCAGGGGCGGGTGGCGCCGTCGGAGGGGCCGTCGAGGAAAGCATCGTGTCGGAGCGTCGGTACGCGGTCAGGGGCCGGGGGGCCGGTCGCATGGATTGTGACCAGGCATCGGCACGGCCAGCGTGCTCACGCGTACCGGAAACAGCGGCGGGCGCGGCTCGGGCGGCGACCAGCCGAACATGAACTGCGTCGCGGCGCCGCAGATGCGTCCCTGGCAGGCCCCCATGCCGCAACGCGTATGGAGCTTGGCGTCGATCCAGCCGCTGCGCGCGGCCAGTGCGTCGTACGGCACGTCCTCGCACCGGCACACCAGCGTATCGGGGCGCGCGAGCATGCGCAGCGGGTCGCGCAACGCGAAGCTGCGATGCAGTTGCGCGGCGAACGCATTCCAGCGTGTCAGTTCGGGGCGCATCGCATCCGCCTGCGCCGTGAGGCCGACGGCGTCGTAGCCGGCGATCGAGCCCTGCGCGAGGGCGCGCTCGCTGCCGCCGACACCCGTGCATTCGCCCGCCGCGTAGACATCGGGCAGGCTGGTCATCTGCCGGGCGTTCGCGGCCAGCGCCGGGGCGCCATGCATGTGCTCGACCCGACAGCCGAGGAGCTGGCCGAGCTCGATGTTGGGCCGCAGACCGAATCCGACCGCGACCCGATCGCACTCGATCTCCTCGAATGCCGTCCGGCCGCGCTGTACGCGCACGGACTCGACCTTCCCGTCTCCCGCGGCGGAGACGACATGGCTGGCCCATCGGTAGCTCGATCGATACAGCGCCAGCGCCTGCGACGCCTTCGCCGGCCATCGCACGAGCTGCGTCGCGAATGCCGCCAGCGCGGCGAGCGGCGCCTGTTCGGCGATCCGCACGACGCGCGCGCCAGCCTTGGCGGCCGTCGCCGCGGCGGCGAACAGCAGCGGGCCGCTGCCGGCGATCACGATGCGTTCGCCGGCCACCG
>JAKONL010000512.1 GCA_022701965.1 Burkholderiaceae bacterium
CGAGCGCGGGACCGGCCAGCTGGGCGATGCCCTCGCCGATGCCGGCGCCGATCGACAGCGACGGCGCGAAGATGCCGCCCGGCACGCCGCACCAGGCCGTGAGCCAGGTGGCGACGAACTTCAGCAGCGTGAAGAGCGGCGTGAGCTCGTCGTGGCCGGCCAGCATGCGCTCGACCGCCTCCGAGCCGGCGCCGAAGGTCGCGCCGCCCGTCACCAGGCCGATGACCGCGATCGCCAGCCCGGCGACCGCCGCGAAGCGCACCGGCCAGCGCGCGCGCCAGGCGTTGAAGCGCTGCGGCGCGCCGGTGAGCGACGCGATCAGCAGGCGCGCGAACAGGCCGCCCGCGACGCCGCTCGCCAGCGCCACGAGCACTCCCGGTCCGAGCAGGCGCCAGCCGAGTGCGGGGACGCGGATGATGCCGAAATAGCTCAGGTTGCCGAAGGCCGACACCGCGACCAGGCCGGCCAGCACGATCGCCGTGATGATCACGCCGCTGGCGCGCGCCTCCATCCGTCCCGAGAGCTCCTCGATGGCGAAGACCACCCCGGCGAGCGGCGCGTTGAACGCCGCGGCGATGCCGGCGGCGCCGCCGGCCACCAGCAGCGAGCGCATGTCGATGGTGCTGCGCGGCGACAGCCAGCGCCGCGCATGCTGCATGACGCCCGCCGCGACCTGCACCGACGGCCCCTCGCGCCCGACCGACAGGCCCGCCGCGAAACCGGCGGTGCCGAGAGCGATCTTGGCGACCGTGAGCCGCAGCGACGCGAACCGCCCGCGCTGGCCGGGCGGCATGTCGGGATCGATCGCCGCCTTGATCTGGGGGATGCCGGAGCCGCCGGCCCCGGGGAACCAGCGCCGCGTGGCCCAGACGATGCCGGCGGTGAGCGCCGGCGTCCAGACCAGCACCGCCCAGGGATGGCGGCCGTGCAGCGCCTCGAACAGCCCGAACGCCCGTTCGGCGAGCATCGTGAAGCCCACCACGAAGAGGCCGGCGGCGATCGCGTAGGCCAGCACGATCGCCCGGTCGATCCAGACGCGGATGCTCGAAAGCTCGGCGCGAAGGTTCTCCAGGAAGTTCGGTTCGTGCTGCATGAGTGGCTATTCTGGACGTAGATAATCGACGCTTTTCGTCTCCTTCTCCTCCACTCCAACCATCAGGGGCAGCGCACATGGCATCCGTCAACAAAGTCATCCTCGTCGGCAATCTCGGCCGCGACCCGGAGACACGAACCTTCCCGAGCGGCGACCAGGTCTGCAACGCGACGCTCGCGACCACCGACAAGTGGAAGGACAAGCAGAGCGGCGAGATGAAGGAAGCCACCGAATGGCATCGCCTGGTGTTCAACGGCCGGCTCGCCGAGATCGCCGCGCAATACCTGCGCAAGGGCTCGCAGATCTATGTCGAAGGCCAGATCCGCACGCGCAAGTACAACGACAAGGACGGTGTCGAGAAGTACGCGACCGACATCCGCGTCGACCAGATGCAGATGCTGGGCAGCCGCCAGGGCATGGGCGGGCCGCAGGGCGGTGGTGGCGGTGACGACGACGGCTATGGGCAAGGCGGAGGCGGCGGTGGTGGTGGCGGCTATTCGCGCGCCCCGGCAGCGGCACCCCGCGCACCGGCCGCACGCCCGGCACCCGCGCCGGCGAAGTCGTCGTCGGGCTTCGACGACATGGACGACGACATTCCGTTCTGAGATCGACCTTCCGGTCATCGCGAAAAAAAGGCCCGGCATGCGCACATGCCGGGCCTTTTTTCATGGGAAACGCGCTCAGTGGCCGGACGCGCCGGAAGCCCCGATCCCGGTCTCCGAGCGCACCTGCTGGTTCAGGAACCCGGCGCGGTCCTGCGCGGCGCGCGGGCTGCGGTCGGTGATCGAGAACAGCCAGATGCCGACGAAGCCGATGGTCATCGAGAACAGCGCCGGCGAGGCGTAGGGGAACCAGGCCGAGCCGGCCGGATGGCCGAGCGTCGCTTCCCAGACGGCGGGCGACACGATGGTCAGCGCCACCGACGAGATCAGCCCGAGGAAGCCGCCGACCACCGCGCCGCGCGTGGTGCAGTCCTTCCAGAGCACGGACATCAGCAGCACCGGAAAGTTGGCCGACGCCGCGATGGCGAAGGCCAGGCTCACCATGAAGGCGATGTTCTGCTTCTCGAACACGATGCCCAGCACCACCGCGACGACGCCCAGCGCCACGGTCGTGAAACGCGACACCTTGAGCTCGGACGCGCTGTCGGCCTGGCCCTTCTTGATCACCGTCGCGTAGATGTCGTGCGACACGGCGGAGGCGCCCGAGAGCGTGAGGCCCGCGACGACGGCCAGGATGGTCGCGAAGGCCACCGCCGAGATGAAGCCCAGGAACACGTTGCCGCCGACGGCCTTGGCCAGGTGCACCGCGGCCATGTTGCCGCCGCCCAGCAGCCCGCCCTTGGCGTCGAGGAACTCCGGATTCGTCAGCACGAAGGTGATGGCGCCGAAGCCGATGATGAAGGTCAGGATGTAGAAGTAGCCGATCCAGGTCGTCGCCCACAGCACCGACTTGCGCGCCTCCTTGGCGTTGGGCACCGTGAAGAAGCGCATCAGGATGTGCGGCAGGCCCGCGGTGCCGAACATCAGCGCGATGCCGAAGCTGATCGCGGAGATCGGGTCCTTGATGAAGCCGCCCGGGCCCATGATCGAGAAGCCCTGCACGGCCGCCGCCTCGGGCGTCTTGCCGGCCGCGATGGCCAGGCCGGTCTTCACCTCGACCGCCTTGGCGAACATCGCCTCGGGGCTGAAGCCGAAGTGCAGCAGCACCATGAAGGCCATGAAGCTCGCGCCGGCCAGCAGCAGGCAGGCCTTGATGATCTGCACCCAGGTGGTGGCCGTCATGCCGCCGAAGAGCACGTAGACCATCATCAGCGCACCGACGATCACCACCGCGATCCAGTACTCCAGCCCGAACA
>JAKONL010000533.1 GCA_022701965.1 Burkholderiaceae bacterium
CGCCCGACCGGCGCGCCGGCCCACAGCACCAGCAGCGCGCTGATCGCCAGCGTGAAGGCCACGGCTCCGACCGGTGCCAGCACCAGCGCGATGCGCGAGGTCTCGTGGCGGCGTTCGAGCCTCATGCGCCCGCCATCGCCAGGCCGATCTGCTCACGGCTCCAGTTCGCCGCGGGCCGCGGTTCGCCCAGATGGCCGCCGTGCATCACCGCGATGCGGTCGCCGAGCGCCAGGACCTCGTCGAGGTCGTCGGAGATCACCAGCACGGCGGCACCCGCGTCGCGTGCGGCGACCAGCTGCGACTGCACGTACGCGACCGCGCCGATGTCCAGGCCCCAGGTCGGCTGGTGCGCGACGATCAGCCGTGGCGCCCTTCGCCTGTTCGCCGCGCCGCCGTCGTCCACCGGCGTCATCAGTGCCCGGCCGAGGATCAGCTTCTGCATGTTGCCGCCCGACAGCGCCCGCGCCGGCCGGTCCAGCCCGGCGCCGCGCACGTCGTAGGCTTTTTCGACGCGCCGTGCGTGGGTCCGTGCCGCCGCGCGCCGGATCCAGCGCAGGCCCAGCGATGCCAGCGGCGTCCAGCGCGAGAAATCGGCACTGCGCAGGCGCTCGGATACCGCGTTCTCCCACACCGGGAGATCGCCGATCACGCCCACGGCATGGCGGTCTTCCGGAATGCGCGCGACCCCGCGCGCCACCAGTGCGGCGGGCGAGGGCGGCAGCGCGCGGTCCACGAGCCGGACGCTGCCGCCGACGGCGCGCCGCGTGCCGCTCAGAAGTTCGGCGAGCGCGACCTGCCCGTTGCCGGACACGCCCGCGACGGCGACGATCTCGCCCGCATGCAGCGTCAGCGACACATCGCGCAGCCGGTCGTGGCCGCTGCCCGCGGTATCGACTCGGTCCAGCACGCAGACGGCGTCGCCGACATGGCGGGTCGGCCGCCGCTGCGGCGCATCGACCTCCCGGCCGACCATCCAGCGCGCCAGTTCCGCCCGGTTCGTCGACCCGGCGCGCGCCGACGCGACCAGCCGGCCGCCGCGCAGCACCGCGATCCGGTGCGACACCCGCAGCACCTCGCCGAGCTTGTGGCTGATGAAGATGATCGACAGGCCCTGCGCCACCATCTGCGCGAGCGTCGCGAAGAGCGACTCGCTCTCCTGCGGCGTGAGTACGGCCGTCGGCTCGTCGAGGATCAGGATGCGCGCACCACGGTAGAGCGCCTTCAGGATCTCCACGCGCTGCCGTTCGCCGACCGACAGCGTGCCGACGCGGGCGTCCGGCTTCACCGGCAGGCCGAAGCGCCCGGACACCGCCGCCAGCTTCGCCCGCGCGGCCTCACGGCGCGAGAACGGTCGCCACAGCGGCTCGGTGCCCATCAGGACGTTGTCGAGCACGCTGAGGTTGTCGGCGAGCGTGAAGTGCTGGTGGACCATGCCGATGCCCGCGGCCAGCGCGGCCTTCGGATCGCCCGGGGCGAGCGGCTCGCCGAACGCCTCGATGCGGCCGGCGTCGGCCGTGTAGTGGCCGAACAGGATCGACATCAGCGTCGACTTGCCGGCGCCGTTCTCGCCCAGCAGCGCGAGCACCTCGCCGGCCTGGAGGTCCAGCGAGATCGCGTCGTTGGCGACGAGCGGACCGAAGCGCTTGGTGATGCCTTCGAGACGCAGGACCGTGTTCACCGTGGTGGCCGGCGGCTACTTCGCGGTCGACTTCGGCTGGCCGTCGTCGACCTTGACGGTGAAGCTGCCGGCCAAGATCTCGGCCTGTTTCGCCTTCACCCTGGCGACGATCTCGGCCGGCACCTTCTTCTCGAACGTGCCCAGCGGCGCGAGCTCGGACCCCTTGTGCTTCATCATCGCGTACGGGCCGTAGTCCTCGGCGGCGAACTTGCCTTCCTTCACCAGCCTGATCGCCCGGTCCGCCGAAGGCTCGAAGTTCCAGAGCGCGGAGGCGACCACCGTGTCCGGGTACTGGGCCTGCGTGTCGATCACGTTGCCGATCGCCAGCTTGCCCTTCTCCTTCGCGGCATCGCTCACGCCGAAGCGCTCCGCATACATCACGTCGGCGCCCGTGTCGATCATCGCGAAGGCGGCCTCCTTGGCCTTGGGCGGATCGAACCAGCTGTTGATGAAGCTCACGCTGAACTCGACCTTCGGATTGGTCTCCTTCGCGCCGGCCATGAAGGCGTTCATCAGCCGGTTGACCTCCGGGATCGGGAAGCCACCGACCATGCCGATCCGGTTGGACTTCGTCATGCCGCCCGCGACCATGCCGCTCAGGTAGGCCGGCTCCTGGATGTAGTTGTCGAACACGCTGAAGTTCGGTGCCTGTGGCTTGAGCGACGAGCCCATCAGGAAGGCCGTCTTCGGGAAGTCCTTCGCGACCCGGCGCGCCGCCGCCTCGACGCCGAACACCTCGCCCAGGATCAGTTGGTTGCCGGCGGTCGCGTATTCGCGCATCACGCGCTCGTAGTCGGCGTTGCTGACGTTCTCGGTGGCCTTGTACTCGATCTCGCCACGCGCCTCGGCCGCCTTCAGCGCCTTGTGGATGCGCCCGACCCACTGCTGCTCGAACGGCACGGTGTAGACCGCCGCGACCTTCAGCTTGGCCTGTGCCTGCGCGAGGCCCGGAGCACCTGCGGCAACCAACGCCGCGATGGCGATGGAACGAACGATCAACTGGCGGCGTACGGTCAAGGTCTTCTCCTGGAGCGGTTGAATGGGCATGCAGCGAGCCATCGCACCTTCCATGCCAGAAACACCGTGGAACCGGCTTTGCCGGGCCACCGGTGTTGCCCCCGGCAGGGGGAAGGCGAAGCGACACGCAGTGCGCGAAGCCTGGGGGCGAGCCCTACTTCGTTCCGAAGATGCGGTCGCCCGCATCGCCCAGCCCCGGCAGGATGTACCCATGGCTGTCGAGCTCGCGGTCGATCGCGGCGGTGTAGATCGGCACGTCCGGATGCTCGGTCTGCAGCGTCTTCACGCCTTCGGGGCATGCCAGCAGGCAGACGAACTTGATCGACTTCGGGCCGAGCTCCTTGAGCCGTTCGACCGCCGCGCTGGCCGAGTTGCCGGTGGCCAGCATCGGGTCGACCACGATCACGTCGCGGTCCTGCATGTCGCTGGGCATCTTGAAGTAGTACTCGACGGCCGTCAGCGTCTTCGGGTCGCGGTAGAGGCCGATGTGGCCGACGCGCGCGCCCGGCACCACCGTCAGCATGCCTTCCAGGATGCCGTTGCCCGCGCGCAGGATCGACACCAGCACCAGTTTCTTGCCGTCGATCACCTTGGAGGTCATGGTCTCCAGCGGCGTCTCGATCTCGATGTCCTGCATCGCCATGTCGCGCGTGACCTCGTAGGCCATCAGCATGCTGAGTTCGTTCAGGAGGCGGCGGAAGCTGTTGGTCGAGGCGTCCTTGCGGCGCATCAGGGTGAGCTTGTGCTGGACGAGGGGATGGTCGATGACGTGGACGTTGCTCATTGCTCAATTCGGAAAGGGATGCGGGGAAAGAGGTGGAATCTAGAAGACCGTGCCGTCGCTCTCGATGCGCAGCGGCGGTGCACCGTCGCGCAGGCGTCGCGCCGAAGCGCGGCCCGCGGCCCAGCTGCCGCCTTCGAGGATACGGGCGAGCGGGAGCGCGTCGGCGTCCAGGCCGAGCGCGGCGCGCACGCGCGGCGCGAGCTCGTCGAGCAGGGCGACCGTGAGCGCGCGCCATTCGACGACGAACTCGTCGCCGACCTTCCACGTCGTCTCGAGCGATGCGGCGTCGCGCGGGACGATCACGCCGGTGTCGATGAACAGGCCGCCGTTGCGGTACTCGGGCAGGCCGGTGAGCGCGTCGACGCCGCGCACCGTCACGCCGGCCTTCTCGAATGGCTCGAGCAGCGAATAGGCGAGCCATTGCGAGAGCTTGTGGAACGGCATCCAGCCGTCGGTCAGGCCCGGGCCGCGAACCGCTGAGTGGCGCCAGCAGTCGCCCAGTGCGAAGTCGGGGTTTCCCGATCCGTGCAGCGCTGCGCCCCCGGGCAGTTCGCTGCCGTCGGCCGCGAGGGCGTCGATCGCATTGCCCGCCGGCCAGATGCGCGAGAGCGACACGAGCAGCACCGACAGCACCTCCTGGGCGGAGATCTCCGCCGTCGGCGCGCTGTCCGGACCGTACGCGCCCACCAGCGTGTCGAAGAGGCCGCCGGGGCGCCCGGTCTCGCCGAAGATCTCGGGCTGCTCGCCGAGGGCTTCGCCCAGGCGCCGCAGCAGCGTCGTGCGCCCCGCGAGGCCGACCATCGGGTTGGTCTCGCTGACCTGGAACGCCGCCGCGAGCCGGTCGCCGATCAGCGCGCGCAGGCCGGCGGCATCGGCTTGCAGCGGGTGGTCGGGATCGGAGGAGAACAGGCCGCTCGTGAAGGCGTGGAAGCTGGCGACGCCCAGTCCCTCGGAGCGGTCGAAGCGCTGGCCGCTCGCGGACTCGACGTAGTGCCAGTCGGGACCGGCGCCGGCATCTAGCAGCACGCTGACCAGGGCGAGATCGATCTGCGCGCGCGCCCGCTGGCGCGCGGTGACCTCTTCGCCGTTGCGCTCGAGCAGCCGGTCGAGTTCGGCCAGCCGGTCGACCCCGCCCGCCTCGAAGTGCCGCCAGCGGCTGTGGAAGGGAATGTCGAGCGACGGATAGCGCTCGCGCGTCACTTCCGCCACGGCTCGCGCGGCCGACTCGAGGGCCGCCGCATCACCGATGGTGAACCACCGCGACTGGCCCTCCCGTGCGCGGGCCAGCAGCGCGGCGGCCCGGGTGCGGATGGCCCCGGTCGTGCGCAGGAACGCGGCGGCGCTGGCGGGCTGGTCGAGATCGGAGCTTCCGGCCTGGCTGTCGGTATCGAGTCCGTAGTTGCGCGCGCTCATGAATCCAGTCCCCGGCCCTTGGCCTTCTTCAGTTCTTCAGAATCCGGCACCGGGCCGGTCGTGAAATAGCCGGCGGCCATCTTGGCATCCATCTCGACCCGGGCGTCTTCCGGGATCAGCTCGTCGGGAATGTTCACTCGTTCGCCGATCTCGATGCCCGAGCCGGTGATGGCGTCGAACTTCATGTTGCTCATCGACACCAGGCGATGGATCTTCCGGATGCCCAGCCAGTGGAAGACGTCGGGCATCAGCTCCTGGAAGCGCATGTCCTGCACGCCGGCCACGCATTCGGTGCGGGCGAAGTACTGGTCGGCCGTGTCGCCGCCGACCTGGCGCTTGCGGGCGTTGTAGACCAGGAACTTGGTGACCTCGCCGAGCGCTCGGCCTTCCTTGCGCGAATAGGCGATCAGCCCGATGCCGCCGCGCTGGGCGCCGCGGATGCATTCCTCGATCGCGTGCGTGAGGTAGGGGCGGCAGGTGCAGATGTCGGAGCCGAAGACGTCCGAGCCGTTGCACTCGTCGTGGATGCGCGCGGTGAGCTCGACCTCCGGATTGGCCAG
>JAKONL010000508.1 GCA_022701965.1 Burkholderiaceae bacterium
CCCTGCACCGCCTCGGGCATCGTGCGGCGCCATCCGGACGTGCGCTGGTTGCGGCGCGAGAGCGACACGGCGCAGCTCGCGCTTCAGCAGGCGATGCTGCTGTCCGCCTTGTGGCCGCTGGTGCGTCCGGGAGGACGGTTGCTCTACTGCACCTGTTCGGTGTTCCGCGACGAAGGTTCGCACCAGATCGAGACGTTCCTTGCACACAACACCGATGCGCGATTGAAGCCCTCGCCGGGCCATTTGCTGCCGCAGTCGGGCGCGAATGCCCACGGCGTCCCGGACAATGCCCTCGGTGATCACGACGGCTTCTTCTACGCACTGCTCGAAAAGACATCCCGCTGACCCACCGTCGGTGGACTGTCCCGGCATGCGTGGGCGACGCAATTTCCTCCAGGGCCTGTTCGTCCTGTCCACTTCGGCGTCGATCGCCGGTGTGCCGATGCCGGTCTGTGCGCAGTCGGCCCACAACGCCAGCGTCACGCAGATGCGGCTCGAACGCGGCGACGACGGCGTCTATCTCAACGCCAACGTCGATTTCCAGCTTCCCGCCCTGATCCAGGAAGTGCTCGACAAGGGCATCGCCATCCACTTCGTCGCCGAGGCCGATGTCTATCGCGAGCGCTGGTACTGGACCGATCGCCGCGTCGCGCAGGCGATGCGACAGGTGCGCCTGGCCTACCAGCCCCTCACGCGCCGCTGGCGAGTCAACGCGGTGCCGAACAGCGGAAGCGCGGGTCTCGGTGTCCAACTCAACCAGAACTTCGACGGCCTCGAGGATGCGCTCGACAGCATCAAGCGCATCGGCCGCCTGCGCCTGGGCGAGGTCGGCGACATCCCGGAAGACGCGACGCATCTCGTGACCTTCCGTTTCCGGCTCGACACCTCCCAACTGCCGCGCCCGTTCCAGCTCGGCGTGGTGGGATTGGCCGACTGGGACATCTCGGTCGAGCGCAGCGCGCGGCTTGCCGTGGAGAAGAGCCTGTTATGCCGCGTGCAGGCATGTCCGGCAACGGCGAGGGCGCGCCGCGCGCCGCGCGCCGGGCGAAAGCGGTGCGCTGGGCCATCGGCGTGATCGCGGCGCTGGTCACGGCGATCGGCCTGGTGCTGATGTTCCTGCTGGCGGTATCGACCAACAACCGCGTCTTCTACGAGGAGAACTACACGCGGCTCTTCGGCATCAACGTGGTGGTCGCCACGCTGCTGCTGCTGGTGATCGGCTGGGTCGCGGTGCGGCTGGTGCGCCGTCTGCGGCAGGGCAAGTTCGGCAGCCGGCTGCTGATCAAGCTGGCGGCCATCTTCGCGCTGGTGGGTGTGGTGCCGGGGGTGCTGGTGTATTTCGTCTCCTACCAGTTCGTCTCGCGATCGATCGAGAGCTGGTTCGACGTCAAGGTCGAGGGCGCGCTCGACGCCGGCCTCAACCTGGGTCGTGCCACCCTCGATTCGCTCTCGGACGACCTTGCCGTCAAGACGCGCGCGGCGAGCGGCCAGCTCTCGCAGGTCGCCGATGCCAGCGCCGGCCTGGCGCTCGAGCGCATCCGCGATCAGCTCGGCGCCAGCGACGTCGTGCTGTGGACCGGCGCCGGCCAGCTCGTCGCCGGCGCAGGGGCGTCGCGCTTCCAGATCAATCCCGAACGGCCGACACAGCAGCAGTTCCGCCAGGTGCGCGCCGACCGTCCCATCGCCCACATCGAGGGCCTGGACGAAGCGCCGACCGTCCAGGGCGCGTCGCTGCCGGCGGCCGTCGTGCGGGCGATGGCGCTCGTGCAGCGTCCCGGATTCGAATTCAACACCGAGCCACGCTTCCTGCAGGTGACGGTGCCGTTGCCGCCGGCAGTGGTGGCCAACGCGCTGGCGGTGCAGGAAGCCAACCGCGAATACCAGGAGCGATCGCTCGCGCGCGAGGGTCTGCGGCGCATGTACATCGGCACGCTCACGCTGTGCCTGTTTCTGGCGGTGTTCGGCGCGGTGCTGCTGGCGGTGCTGTTCGGCAACGGCCTCGCGCGGCCGCTGCTGGTGTTGGCCGACGGCGTGCGCCAAGTCGCCGCCGGCGATCTGCGACCGACCGCCGTGCTGCGGGGCAAGGACGAACTCGGCGGCCTCACACGCTCGTTCGCCGTCATGACGCAGCAGCTGGCCGACGCCCGCGCGGCCGTCGAGAAGACCGTGGGCGAACTCGACGCCGCGCGCGGCAACCTGCAGACCATCCTCGACAACCTGACCTCGGGCGTGATCGTTCTCGACGCGGCGGGCACCGTGCTCTCGACCAACCCCGGGGCCACCCGGGTGTTGCGCGCGCCCCTGGCAGCCTACGAGGGCCGGTTGTTGCGAGACGTGCCGGGACTGACCGATTTCGCTCAGAACGTGCAGCAGCAGTTCGACGATTTCGAGGTCGAGCGCATCCAGCACGGGCTCGACCACTGGCAGCATGCCTTCGAGTTGCGCGCGAGCAGCTTCGACATGCAGCAGGACGCCATCAGCCTGGTCGCGCGTGGCGCCGAACTGCCCGGCGCCGAGCGCCTGCTGGTGTTCGACGACATCTCCGAGATCGCCTCGGCCCAGCGCGCCCAGGCCTGGGGCGAAGTCGCGCGCCGCCTCGCGCACGAGATCAAGAACCCGCTCACGCCGATCCAGCTGTCGGCCGAGCGGCTGGAGATGAAGCTTTCGGGCAAGGTGGCGGCACCGGAACAGGCGATCCTCACCAAGTCGGTCAAGACCATCGTCGATCAGGTCGACGCCATGAAGCGGCTGGTCAACGAATTCCGCGACTATGCACGCCTGCCCGCAGCCGATCTGAAACCCGTCGATCTCAACGCGCTGGTCACCGACGTGCTGCAGCTCTACGGCGCCGAAACCACGCCCGTGGTACTGCGCTGCGAACTCGACGAACGCTGTCCGCCGGTGCGCGGCGATGCTCAGCAGATCCGCCAGGTCATCCACAACCTGCTCCAGAACGCCCAGGACGCCGCCGAGGCCGCCATGGCCGCCACGGGACGTGCCGGCGAGGTCACGTTGCGCACACGGTTGGGCGACTCGGGGCGGCGCGTGCGTCTGACCGTGCAGGACACCGGACCGGGGTTCGCAGAACACATCCTCAAGCGTGCCTTCGAGCCCTATGTCACC
The DNA here is from genome assembly GCA_022701965.1 of Burkholderiaceae bacterium. The sequence continues at coordinate 3,124 of JAKONL010000508.1, forward strand.
ACCAAGACCAAGGGCACCGGCCTGGGTCTGGCCGTGGTCAAGAAGATTGCCGAAGAGCATGGCGCCCGCATCGAGCTTTCCAACCGTGTTACCGACGGCATCACGACGGGTGCGCAAGTCTCGCTATCATTTGCGCTGTCCGAGGAGCCGCCGGGAGCGCTCGCTCACACCGACGAAGCCAGACCATCCATCGGCTGAGCGCCATCGACAAGGCGCTCGTCACACAGCGCACAGGCATCGATAGCATTCATGGCAAATAT
>JAKONL010000553.1 GCA_022701965.1 Burkholderiaceae bacterium
GGGACGCGCTCCCGATCCGGATCAGTGCGCCATCGCCGGACCGGTCGCCACCGTGGCACCGCGCCGGGTATAGCCGCAGAACTCGAAATCCACCTCCGGCTGACGGCCCGACATCAGCTCGGCCAGCGCCCGGCCCGAGCCGCAGCCGTGCGTCCAGCCGAGCGTGCCGTGGCCGGTGTTCAGGTAGAGCCCTTCGAGTCGGCTGCGGCCGATGTAGGGCACGTTGCCCGGCGTGGCCGGACGCAGGCCGGCCCAGAACGTGGCCAGTTCGGGCCGGCTCATGCCGGGGAAGACTTCGAGCGCCCGTTGGACGATCGCCTTGCAACGCGCCGGATTGAGAGACAGGTCGTAGCCGTTGAGCTCGGCCGTGCCGGCGATGCGCATGCGGTTGCCGAAGCGCGAGAACACCAGCTTGTACTCGTCGTCCGTGAGGCTCACGCTGGGCGCCTTGCTTTCGTCGAGCACCGGCAGCGTGGCCGAATAGCCCTTGGCCGGGTAGATGTCCAGCGGCACGCCGGCGTCGCGCGCGAGCTGCGTGCTGAAGCTGCCCATCGCCAGCACGTAGGCGTCGGCGGTCAGCACCTCGTACATGCCGCTCTCGCTCGCGATCTCGACGCCGGCCATCGCGCCGCCGAGCGTGCGCAGGCGCTGCACGCGCACGCCGTAGCGGAACCGCACGCCGTGCTCGGCCGCCTTCCGCGCGAGCCCGGTCGTGAACTTGTGCACGTCGCCGGATTCGTCGGCGCTGGTGTAGGTGGCGCCTGCGAGCTGCGACCGGATCGCGCCCATCGCGGGCTCGATCCGCACCACTTCGTCGGCGTCGATCACCTGCCGCTCGCAGCCGAGCTCACGCATGATCCGCGCCGGCTCGAGCGCCGATTCGAATTCCCTGGCGCTGGTGTAATAGTGCAGGATGCCCTTGGTCAGGTGGTCGTAGGCGATGCCGGTGGCGCCGCGCAGCTGCTGCAGGCTGGAGCGGCTGTAGGTGCCCAGGTTCAGCAGCTGCACCATGTTGCGGGTCGACTGCTTCTTGCCGCACTGGCCGAGGAACTTGAGGCCCCAGGCCCACTGCGCCGGATCGGCCCGCAGGCGGAACAGCAGCGGCGCATCCTCGCGGCCGAGCCACTTGAGCATCTTCAGCGGTGCCGAAGGATTGGCCCACGGCTCGGCATGGCTGACCGAGATCTGCCCGCCGTTGCCGAAGCTGGTTTCGCGCGCCGCGCCCGCATTGCGCTCCAGCACGGTGACTTCATGGCCGGCCCGGCTCAGGTACCAGGCGGTGGCGACGCCGATCACGCCGGCGCCCATCACGATGACTTTCATTTGCATATCTCCAGGTGCGAAAAGGACAAAGAAAAGGGCCGGCCACCTTGATCGGTCGCCGGCCCCACTGTCCTTTTGCCTGAGAGATTCGCCGGTCGTCGAAAGACCGGCTTGCACCTTCGGCGGCTGACTGGCCCGTCGTCACGACGGGCCGCAGCACTCTCCAGTTTGTTTGGTTTCTCCAGTACGGGACCTGAGCGTTTCGGGTTTGCGCCTACGGTAACGGCGCCTTTCGACGCCGTTTCTCCTGGATCGGACGATTATCGCCAGCCCTCGCACCCGCCGTCAAAGGAATCGTTCGAGCAGCTTGCGCGACGCGCGGTCGAGCGCCTTCGGGTCGGGCACGCGGAACTGCAGGCCGTGCGAGCTCGCGATGAGCAGCGCTCCGCCCTCGAGCCGCCGGATGTCCTCCTCGGCCTTGAGCACGAACGTCGTGTCGCCGCGGTCGGTGCCGATGGTCCAGGTGCTCGGCACGCCGAAGCTCGAGACGGCATGCAGCTTGACCAGCTCGGGCGCGAAATCCCGCGCCGCCAGGTCGGCGTCGAGCACCTCGCGCAGCGCCGCCGGCAGGGCGTCGGCGCGATCGATCCAGAGTCGCTCGCGCCCGTCGGCACCCACCAGCGACAGCCCCTCGCCCGGGGCGCTGAGCGGAAAGGCCCGCACCGGCACCACGCCCTCGTGCCGCACGCCCCGCGCATCGGTCAGCACCAGCCGGCCGAACGCGTCGCGCTCCAGCCTGAAATCCGTTCGCATCGTTTCGTCGCTCATGGTCATGCATCCCCGGCCGGATGGGCCGCGTGGCCCGTCATCGCCACGGCCACGCCCAGGCGTTCGTCGGCGACGCCTTGCGAGACCTCTTCGTCCTCTGCCGTGCGCAGTTGGGCCTGGTAGAGCCGCCAGTAGGCGCCCTGCTTCTCCATCAGCGCGTCGTGCGGGCCGACCTCGACGATCTCGCCGCGGTCCATCACCACCAGCCGGTCGGCCTTGCGCAGCGTCGAGAGGCGGTGCGCGATGGCGATGGTGGTGCGGCCCTTCACGAGGTTGTCGAGCGCCTTCTGGATCTCCTTCTCGGTCTCGGTGTCGACCGCCGAGGTGGCCTCGTCCAGGATCAGGATGCGCGGATCGATCAGCAGCGCCCGCGCGATGCTGATGCGCTGGCGCTCGCCGCCCGACAGGCCCTGGCCGCGCTCGCCGACCAGCGAGTCGTAGCCGTGCGGCAGGCGCAGGATGAAGTCGTGGGCATGCGCGGCACGCGCGGCCGCGACGATTTCCTCGCGCGTCGCCTCGGGCTTGCCGTAGGCGATGTTCTGGGCGATGGTGCCGAAGAACAGGAACGGCTCCTGCAGCACCAGCCCGACGTGGCGCCGGTAGTCGGACACGGCGAAGCGCCGGATGTCGACGCCGTCCACCACGATCGCGCCGTCGGTCACGTCGTAGAAGCGGCAGATCAGGTTGACCAGCGTGCTCTTGCCCGAGCCGCTGTGGCCGACCAGGCCGATCATCTGGCCGGGCTCGATCGCCAGGTCCATGTCGCGGATCACCGCCCGCGAGCCGTAGCGGAAGCCGACGCCCTTCATCTCGATGCGGCCCGAGATGCGGTCGAGCTTCACCGGGTTGGCAGGCTCGGGCACGTTGCTCACATGGTCGAGGATGTCGAAGATCCGCTTGGCGCCGGCGGCCGCCTTCTGCGTGACCGAGACGATGCGGCTCATCGAGTCGAGCCGCGTGTAGAAGCGCCCGATGTAGGCGATGAAGGCCGTCAGCACGCCGACCGTGATGCGCCCGCGCGCCACCTGCCAGATGCCGAAGCCCCAGACCACCAGCAGGCCGATCTCGGTCAGCAGCGACACGCTGGGCGTGAACAGCGACCAGGTCCGGTTGAGCTTGTCGTTGACCTGCAGGTTGTAGGCGTTGGCGGCATGGAAGCGCTGGGCCTCGCGCTTCTCCTGCGCGAAGGCCTTGACCACGCGGATGCCGGGAATCGTGTCGGCCAGCACGTTGGTCACCTCGCTCCAGACCCGGTCGATCTTCTCGAACCCGGTGCGCAGCCGGTCGCGCACGACGTGGATCATCCAGCCGATGAACGGCAGCGGCACCAGCGTGACCACCGCCAGCAGCGGGTTGATCGACACCAGGATCGCGGCGGTCATGACGATCATGAGCACGTCGGTCAGGAAATCGAGCGCGTGCAGCGACAGGAAGACGTTGATGCGGTCGGTCTCGGCGCCGATGCGCGACATCAGGTCGCCGGTGCGCTTGCCGCCGAAATAGTCGAGTGGCAGCGTCAGCAGGTGCTCGTAGGTGGTGGTGCGCAGGTCGGCGCCGATGCGCTCGGAGACCAGCGCCAGCAGGTAGGTGCGCGCCCAGCCCAGTCCCCAGCCGGCCAGCGCCGCCGCCAGCAGCGCGCCCAGGAAGAGCACCACCTTCTCGACGGCGATCTGCTGGCCGTTCTGGAACGGGATCAGGATGTCGTCGATCAGCGGAATCGTCAGGTACGGCGGCACCAGCGTGGCCGCGGTGGAGGCCAGCGTGAGGAGGAAGCCGGCCAGCAGCTGCTTGCGATAGGGCCTGGCGAAACGGCCCAGGCGCAGCAGCACCCAGGTCGAGGGAACCACTTTCTTCTCGGCCTCCAGCGCCGCGGCGAGGCCCGAGCGGGTGGTGTCGGCGCCTTCCGAATCGTCCGGCGGCACGGTGTCGCCCTCTTCCTGCTGACGTTCGAGCTCCTTCTGCAGCCGCAGCGCGTCGGCCTGCTGCGCCAGCGTGTAGCGCCAGCGCGCCAGCCGCCCGGAGGCGTCGACCAGGTCGAAGGTGCCGACGCCGGCGTGGTCGGTGGCGATCAGGGACAGTCCCGGACGCGACAGTGACCACTCCTGCCACAGGCCCCCGTCGGCGGTACCGGCGCGGGCGAGCAGGCGCCGGTCGGTGAGCGCGAGCAGCCCGTCGGAGAAGCGCAATCCGGCGTCGAGGTCAACCGTCAGACTCGCCAGAACGTTTTCCGCGATTGTTAGCTTGTCTTTCAACTGGTCGCCTGGACCGCCCGGCGCCACAGCTGCCCTTCCCTCCCGGGATTCGACTGGATCGTGATGTTGCATTGTGTTCGTGTGTCTTTCGGCGTCGTGTCCATCGATTCTGAGTCATCGCCATGAGCACCACCCACCTGTCCGGCTCCAGTACTTCGAACGTTTCCATGCCCCGTTTCGACGACATCCGCTTACTACGTACCTCCTATCTCCGAGGTCCGAACATCTGGACCTACCGGCCGGTGCTGGAGGTCTGGCTCGACCTGGGCCGGCTGGAGGACTTCCCGTCCAACCGGATCGAAGGCTTCACCGAACGGCTGACCGCGCTGCTGCCGGCCCTGATCGAACACCACTGCGGCGTCGGCGAGCGCGGCGGCTTCATCCAGCGTCTGACCGAAGGCACCTGGGCCGGCCACGTGCTCGAGCATGTCGTCATCGAGCTGCTGAACCTGGCGGGCATGCCCACGGGCTTCGGCCAGACCCGCAGCACGTCGCAGCACGGCGTCTACCGGATGGTGTTCCGCGCCCGCGACGAGCAGGTCGCCCGCGTCGCGCTGGCCGAAGGCCACCGCCTGCTGATGGCCGCCATCAACGACACGCCGTTCGGCGCCGCCGAGGTGCAGTCGGCGATCGACGCGGTCAAGGCGAAGCTGGAGGACTGCTACCTCGGCCCGAGCACGGCGGCCATCGTCG
>JAKONL010000577.1 GCA_022701965.1 Burkholderiaceae bacterium
TATACCGGCACGCCCTGCGCATCGACCAGTTCGGCGGTCAGATAGGCGAGATCGGTGCCGTTGGCGCGGAACCGCTGCCGGTCCAGCGTCAATCGTATGCGGGCCGGCGGCCCGGCCGTCTTCAGCGTCCACTCCTGCACGGCCCGCCCGCCGCTATAGCCGACCGCGGTCAGCGTGCCGGCCCGATAGGGCACGGTGTAGCTGGCCTTGTACTGCGTCGACACGCCGACTGCCTTCCGGCCGAGGCTGCGGCCGTTCAGGCGCAGCTCGACCTCGGGAACGGAGGTATAGACGACCACCTCCAGCGGCCTGCCCTCCTGTCCCGGCCAGCTCCAGCTCGGGTGGACATCGTCGAGCGACCAGTCGAGCGGCGGCGACGGCTTGAACATGCCGCGATCGGGCAGGTCGGCCGTCCCCGCAGGCTGGCGGACGAAGGCGGCGACGGATGCCCCCGTCTTCCACAGCACCTCGCGATAATAGGCCGCGGGGCGCCTGTAGCCGAGCACATCGATCTCGCCGCTATAGGCAAGATGCCACGGATAGGGCCCGAGCCGCTTCCAGTCCTGACTATACCCCATCCAGCCGATGCCGCTTTCGCCGATATAGTCGACCGCGGTCCAGACGAAGTCGCCCACGACCCACGGCATCGTCTCGACGGCTCGCCAGTAACCGAAGGCATCCCTGGACACCGACTCCGACGTGTACATGACCCGGTCGGGATAGGCGGCGTGATCCTTTTCGAACAGATGCGCACGGTAGTTGTAGCCCGCGACATCCATCCGGGCGAACTGCCGGGCATTGCCGGGACCGTCGATGTTGACCGCCTGCGTCGTCGGCCGGGTCGGATCGAGCGCACGGATGCGGCCGACCAGCATCCCGGCGGTCGCCACCCCTTCCGGCGTGCCCTGTTCCGGTATCTCGTTGCCGATGCTCCAGAACAGGACGCTGGGGTGGTTGCGCGCGCCGAGCACCAGACTGTCGATGTCGTCCCGCCAGTCGGTCTTGAAGAAGCGGGCATAGTCGCGGTCGCGTTTCGACTGGTTCCACATGTCGAACGCCTCATCGATCACGAGCATCCCCAGTTCGTCCGCGGCGTCCAGCGTGGCCTGGCTCGCGGGATTATGGGCACTGCGGATGGCGTTGTAGCCGGCCGTCTTCATCACCGCGACCTTGCGCCGGTCGGCATCGGGCCAGCCGGCGGCCCCGAGCATGTAATGATCGTGATGGATATTGCCGCCGCGCAGTTCGACCGGACGACCGTTGACCAGCAGGCCGCGCCGTGCGTCCGCGGTGATGCTGCGGATGCCGAAGCGTGTCGTGCGCTCGTCGACGGGGACGCCGGCGACACGCACCACCTGACGCAGCCGGTAGAGGTTCGGCGTATCCGTCGACCAGAGGTCGGGCCGCGCGACCGCCAGACGCTGGGCATGGATCGCGGTGCCCCCCGCCGCCACCGTCTGGCGGCTGGTCGCAGTCGCCACCTGCCGGCCACGCACGTCGAGGATCGTCGAGACGAGGTCGATCGCGACCGCCCGCGCGGACCGGTTATTGACCGGGGCGGACACCGACACCTCGCCCCGCGCCGCCGTTGCGACCGGCGTCGTCACGAACAGGCGCTCGCGATCGAGATGGACGGGGCCTAGCAGGTCCAGATGCACGGGCCGGATGATGCCGGAACCGGCATACCAGCGTGACGACGGGTCTTGGTGGTTCACCCGGACGGCGACGACGTTGCGCCCCGGCTTCAACTTGCCGGTCAGGTCGAGCGTGAAGGCGGTGTAGCCGTAATGATGCCGGGCGAGATGGATGCCGTTCACCCAGACATCGGCGTCCATGTACACCGCCTCGAACGTCAGCCGCGCGATCCGGGCCGCGGCCCTGGCATCCAGCGTGATGTCGCGTCGATACCAGCCGACGCCGCCCGGCAGGTAACCCGAATCCTGGCCGCCGACCGCCGACCGTTCGAACGGGGGCGATCCGTCGTCCCGGTCCATGATCGCCCAGTCGTGCGGAACCGACACGCGGCGCCAGTCGCGGTCGTCGAGCCCGGTCGCCTGTCCGTCCACGACCGTGCCGCGATGAAACCGCCAGTCGTGCGACAATTCCATCCGCTCGGCATGGGCCAGGGAAATGCCGGCCACCAGCGCGACCGGAGCGAGGGACAGCATCGGCCAGGATCGCACCGCCATTCTCCTATCGGGCCGGGCAGTCGGCCGGGGCCAGCGTCCGACCGATGCCGGTTGCCGTGAAGCTGCCCGCCGCCGCCGCAGAGGGGGCACGGACGAGGACCGAGGCGATGCCGGCCTCCGCCTCCGCCTCCGCCGGCCCGACGATCTGCCAGCCGTTTCCGGCGGTGAACCTCACCCGGTCGCGCGCGCTGCTGGCGGGCACTCCGCTAGCATCGAGGATATGGGCCCTCAGGAACACCAGATCCCGAGTTCCCACCGGTACGCCGGCATCGTCGACCGCGACGCAGACGCGGGCGGGCGTGCCCGGGGTGGTCACGGCATGACGCGCCACCTCGCGACCGCCGATATAGGCGATCGCCTCCAGCGTTCCCGGCGCGAAACCGCCGGTGAAGAAGTGGACCGGCGGGTGGGCGATATGCCGGCTGATCCGGTCGCGCTTGGGCCGCCGGCGGTCGATCGGGCGGCCGTTCAGGCGCAGTTCCACCTCCTCGGCATTGGTGAAGACGCGCAGGTCCGGTGTGGAGGCGCTCGTCCAGTCGCTGGCGATCCTCACCATCGCGCCGCCATCGTAACCGACCGCCCGTTCGCTGGCGTCGCGTTGCGACCGGAAGAACCAGTAGGCGTATTTGGGCAGGCGTTCGATGCTAGACAGGCCGGATGTCTCCAGATTGTCGGCATAGCCCCGGTTATAGTCGAACATCACCCAATATCCGTCCGCGAAGGCGGGCGTGGACAGGTTGTCGTCATGCGCCTCCTGCACGTTCGTCGCTTGGCGGAGCAGCCGCGCCTCGCCGGCGGACAGCGGCTGGCGGGACGTGCGCGCCTCTTCCTTCAGCCCCGACCAGCTGTCCTGCGCGAAGCCGGCATTCTGCGCATAATATTCCCAGTCGCCATATTCCGACACGACATAGGGCCGGTCGGGCTTTTCGTAATGCTGCAACCGGTGCTGGCGTGCCTGGAGATAGATGTCGTATCCGTCGTTCTGCCAGCCCGCCGACCACGCCTGCTTGCCGGGATATTCGGCATGAACGACCCGGTCGAACTCCGCCACCATGTCCCTGGGCATCGCCGTCTCGTTCAGCGAACATTCCCACGCGATCACGCTGGGATGGTTGCGGTCGCGCCGTACCATGTCCTGGCAGGTCCGCATCACCTGCC
>JAKONL010000588.1 GCA_022701965.1 Burkholderiaceae bacterium
GCGCCCGCGCAAGCCCAAGCCGGCAACCGGGACCGAGACTTCCGAACCGACGGCCGTGGTCGCGACCGACGACTCGGCCGTCGAGTCGCCGCCACCGACGCCGGTGCCGGCGATGGCGTCGGACATCGCAGACACCCGAACCGACGACCGCCCCGGCGGAAATGCGGCAGACGGCGCGGATTTCGACGAGCAAGAGGACGAAGACGATGGCGATGACGAGGAGGACGATCTCGATCGCGCCCGCCGCGCCGCTGACCGTGCGCAGCGCAATGCGCCGCCGACGCAGCCGATCCGGTTCGCCGACGTCATCTCCGGCCAGTTCGACGCCGACGAGGAGAGTCCGGAAGTGCCGGCGCTCAAGCGCGTGCTGCTGCCGGAGGCCGATTCGCCCAAGCTGCACAAGGTGCTGGCCCAGGCCGGACTGGGTTCGCGGCTGGAGATGGAGGCGCTGATCCTGCAGGGCCGCATTTCGGTCAACAGCGAGCCGGCCCACATCGGCCAGCGCATCCAGTACGGCGACCAGGTCAAGATCAACGGCAAGCCGATCCGCTACCGGATCGCGCCGCCGCCGCCGCGGGTCATCGCCTACCACAAGCCGACCGGCGAGGTGGTCACGCACGACGACCCGCAGAACCGCCCGACCGTGTTCCGCAAGCTGCCGCGCCTGCAACAGGGCAAATGGCAGTCCGTCGGCCGGCTCGACCTGAATACCGAGGGCCTGCTGCTCTTCACGAGCTCAGGCGAACTGGCCAACCAGCTGATGCATCCGCGCTTCGGGCTGGAGCGCGAGTACGCGGTGCGCGTGCTGGGTGCCGTCAGCGCCGAGGAGAAGAAGAAACTGCTCGAGGGCGTGCGTCTGGACGACGGCATGGCCCAGTTTGGCACCATCGAGGAGGGCGGCGGCGAGGGTTCGAACCACTGGTATCGCGTGACGATCTCCGAGGGACGCAACCGCGAGGTGCGTCGCCTGTTCGAATCGGTCGGTCATGCGGTCAGCCGGCTGATCCGCATCCGCTACGGTGCGATGGTGCTGCCGCGCGGCTTGAAGCGCGGCGCCTGGATGGAACTCGACGAACGCGACATCGGTGCGCTGTTCCGTGCGGCCGACGGCGGCGCTGGGAGCACCGGCGCCGAACGCGGCGCGCGCACGGGCGGGCCCCGCGGTGCGAATCCGCAGGGTCGCAACGGCGGCGGCAACACCCGCGGCGATCGCAACGACCGCAACGGCCCGAACAGGAAGCGTGGCGGGCCGCGCGACGACGGTCGTGCCAACGTGCGCGGCGGCCCGGCGCCAGGCGGTGGCCGCGGTGCGGGCGGCCAGGGCGCCGGATCGCGCAATCCGAATCCTCCGCAGGGAGGAGCATCCGGCCAGCCCGACCCGATGAAGACCTCGCTCGGCTATATCGGCGCCGACAGCTTCTCCCGCCAGCGCAAGGAACAGCGGCAGGCGCCCCAGCGGCGCAGCGGCGGCTTCGGCGGCCCGGCCGGCGGCAAGCGACGCAGCGGGCGCTGACATCGAAGGCGGTTAAAATCATCGGCTTTGCCGAAGCCCCGCGCCCCGGCCGGCCATCGCCGGCAGGAACCGGAAGACCGGTGGAAATCTCTCAAAATCAACTGCTCAGGAAGCACCCGCAATGGCCATCGAACGTACCCTCTCCATCATCAAGCCCGACGCCGTCGCCAAGAATGTCATCGGCAAGATCGTTTCCCGCTTCGAAGACGCCGGCCTCAAGATCGTCGCGGCCAAGCTGGTCCAGCTCTCGCGCGCCGAAGCCGAACAGTTCTACGCCGTGCACAGCGCGCGTCCGTTCTTCAAGGACCTGGTGGAATTCATGATCTCCGGCCCGGTGTTCGTCCAGGTCATCGAAGGCGAGGGCGCCATCGCCAAGAACCGCGACCTGATGGGTGCGACCGATCCGAAGAAGGCCGACGCCGGCACCATCCGCGCCGACTTCGCCGACAGCATCGACGCCAACGCCGTGCACGGCTCCGACGCTCCCGAGACCGCGGCCAACGAGATCGCCTTCTTCTTCGCCGGCCTCAACGTCTACGCACGCTGAGGATTCACCCAGCCCACGCAATGACGACCACCGCCAACCTGCTCGAGTTCGACCTGGAGGGTTTGGCCGCGTTCTGCGAACGGCTGGGCGAGAAGCGCTTCCGGGCGACACAACTCTTCCGCTGGATCCACCAGCGAGGCGCGAGCGACTTCACGCAGATGACCGATCTGGCGAAGTCCCTGCGCGAGAAGCTGGCGACCACGGCGCGCATCGAGGCGCTGCCGGTCACCACGCAACACGAATCCAAGGACGGCACGATCAAGTGGCTGTTCGATGTCGGCGACGGCAATGCCGTCGAAGCCGTATTCATTCCCGAGGACGATCGCGGCACGTTGTGCGTGTCCTCGCAGGCCGGCTGTGCGGTCGGTTGCCGTTTCTGCTCCACGGGGCACCAGGGCTTCAGCCGCAACTTGACGACCGGCGAGATCGTCGCGCAGCTCTGGTTCGCCGAGCATTTCCTGCGAAAACATCTGAAGCGCACCGAGCGCGTCATCTCCAATGTCGTGATGATGGGCATGGGCGAGCCGCTGCAGAACTACAACGCGCTGGTCCCGGCGTTGCGCACGATGCTCGACGACAACGCCTACGGGCTGTCGCGCCGTCGCGTGACGGTCTCGACTTCCGGCGTGGTGCCGATGATCGACCGGCTGGGCAACGACTGCCCGGTCGCGCTGGCGGTTTCGCTGCATGCGCCCAACGATGCGTTGCGCGACGATCTGGTGCCGCTGAACCGCAAGTACCCGATCGTCGAACTGCTCGAAGCTTGCAAGCGGTACCTCGACCATGCGCCGCGCGACTTCATCACCTTCGAATACTGCATGCTCGACGGCGTCAACGACCAGGCCGAGCACGCGAGACAGCTGGTCGAACTGGTCCGCGCGCAGGGCGTGTCGTGCAAGTTCAACCTGATTCCGTTCAACCCGTTTCCGGCTTCCGGCCTGCTGCGCTCGCCGCAGCCTCAGGTGCTGGCCTTCGCGAAGATCCTGAGCGAGGCGGGCCTGGTGACGACCGTGCGCAAGACGCGGGGCGACGACATCGACGCGGCCTGCGGCCAGCTCGCCGGCGACGTCAAGGACCGCACCCGTGCTGCCGAGCGCATGGCCGAGCGCCGCGTGCCGCGTCGCACCGTGGTGCTGCATCCGGTCCATGCCACCGCCCCGGTGAGCGAATCCGTGCGTCCGCAGGAGCACTGAGGCGATGCGGCCGTTCGATCTCGCTTCGGTGGCGGGGGTGCTCGTGCTGGTGCTCGGTCTCGCCGGCTGCGCGAACCAGGGCGCGTCGCCGGCACGCACCGCCGCGGGGGGGAGCACCGTCGCGACGGGAAGCGGCAGTGACATCGTCACGGCTTCGGACGAGCCGGCCTTGCGCAAGCGTGCGCGCCTGCGCCTGGAACTGTCGATCGGCTACTTCGAGGCCGGCCAGGCGGAGGTGGCGCTCGACGAGGTCAAGCAGTCGCTCGCGATCGATCCGACCTACGCCGATGCGTACAACCTGCGCGGTCTCATCTACATGCGGCTCGACGACCCCGGGCTCGCCGAGGACAGTTTCAGGCGTGCTATTGCCATCAACCCGCGCGAACCAAATACGCTGCACAACTACGGCTGGCTGCTCTGCCAGCAGAACCGTTTCGCCGACGCGAGCCAGCAGTTCGGCCTCGCGCTCGCCGTGCCCAGCTACCTCGATCGGCCCAAGACCCTGATGACGCAGGGCCTGTGCCACATCCGCGCCGGGAACCGCGTCGAGGCGGAACGGGTTCTGATGCAGGCCTACGAGCTCGATGCCGCCAACGCGGTCGTCGGCTTCAACCTCGCCCAGCTGCTGGTCCAGCGCGGCGAATGGTCGCGGGCGCAGTTCTACGTGCGCCGGGTCAACAACAGTCCTGCGGCCAATGCCGAGACGCTGTGGCTCGGCGTGAGGATCGAGCGCAAGCTCAACAATCGCGAGGCCATGATGCAGCTCGCGGGTCAGCTGCAGCGCCGCTTCCCGCAGTCGCGCGAAGCACTCGCCTATGAACGCGGAACTTTCGATGACTGAACGGGCAAGCGAATTCGGCAATTCGACCGCTGCGGCGCTGGCTGCCGCAGACGGCAACAACCTCACGGCCGGCGGGATGCTGCGCCAGGCGCGGGAGTCTCACGGGCTGCACATCGACGTGGTGGCCGCCGCCATGAAGGTGCCGACCAAGAAGCTCCAGGCGCTCGAGGACGACGACATCGACGCGTTGCCCGATCCGGTTTTCGCACGTGCTCTCGCGGCGAGCATCTGCCGTGCGCTGCGGGTCGATCCGGCACCGGTGCTAGCCAAGCTGCCCGGCGCGTTGCGTCCTGGCCTGGCCGATGCCGATCGCACCATCAGCAGCAGCTTCCGGTCCGGTGCGCCCCGCTCGGGACGCGGAGGCGGTCTCCCGTCGCGGGCCGTGCTCGTCGTCGTCGCCGTGCTGCTCGTGGCGGCGGCGCTGATCTTCTGGCTGCCGCAGGGCGTCTTCGGCCGCCTGAGTTCGTCCCTGTCGGGCGACACGGCGGCCGGTACGTCCGCGAGCGCCGGCGCCTCCGAGCCCGTGGCCGTCGCCCCCGCGGGTACGGTGCTCGAATCCGTGACGGCGATGGCGCCACCGGCGCCTGCCGCGCCGGCCGAACCGGTCGTTCCCGTCGCCGCCGAAACGCTGTCGACGCAGCCCGCCCCGGACGATGTGCTCGTCTTCACCTCGCGGGCCGAATCCTGGATCACGGTCAACGAAGCCGGTGGCAAGCAGCTGCTTCGACGGACCCTGAAGGCCGGGGAGACGGTCGCCGTGTCGGGCAAGTTGCCGATGTCGGTGGTCGTGGGCCGGGCTTCGGGCATCGATGTGAAGGTCCGGGGCAAATCCTTCGACCTCGCGCCGGTCACCGGTTCGGGCGGCGTCGCGCGATTCGAGGTGAAACCATGAATATTCCGGACCCATCGTCGATCGACGAAGGCCACGCGATCGAGCCTTCGGTGCCGGGCGCGCGACGCTCGCGCCAGGCCAGCGTGACGTGGGGCCCGCGCGTGGTGACCGTCGGCGGCGACGCACCGGTGCGGGTGCAGTCGATGACCAACACCGACACGGTCGACGCCATCGGGACCGCGATCCAGGTCAAGGAGCTGGCGATCGCCGGTTCGGAGATGGTCCGCATCACCGTCAACACGCCCGAGGCCGCGGCGCAGGTTCCCTACATCCGCGACCAGCTCGACCGGATGGGCATCGACGTGCCGCTGATCGGCGACTTCCACTACAACGGCCACCGGCTGCTGACCGACTATCCGGCCTGCGCCGAGGCGCTGAGCAAGTACCGCATCAACCCCGGCAACGTCGGCAAGGGCGACAAGAAGGACCGCCAGTTCGGCCAGATGATCGAGGCCGCCGTGCGCTGGAAGAAGACGGTGCGCATCGGCGTCAACTGGGGCAGCCTCGACCAGGATCTGCTCGCGCACCTCATGGACGTCAACAGCCGCCGCGCCCGGCCCTGGGGCGCCAAGTCGGTGATGTACGAGGCGCTGATCAGCTCGGCGATCGATTCGGCGAAGCTGGCCGAGTCGATGGGCCTGGACGGCAACCAGATCATTCTCAGCTGCAAGGTCAGCGGCGTGCAGGACCTGATCTCGGTCTACCGCGAACTCGCGAAACGCTGCGACTACGCGCTGCATCTTGGCCTGACCGAAGCGGGCATGGGGACCAAGGGCACCGTGGCATCGGCGGCGGCGCTTTCGGTCCTGCTGCAGGAGGGCATCGGCGACACCATCCGCGTATCGCTCACGCCGCAGCCGGGGGAGGCGCGCACGCAGGAAGTGGTCATTGCCAACGAGATCCTGCAGGCGCTCGGCCTGCGCGTCTTCGTGCCCAGCGTCACGGCCTGCCCCGGTTGCGGGCGCACGACGAGCACCACGTTCCAGGAGCTCGCCAAGACCATCGACGACTATCTGCGCGACCAGATGCCGGTCTGGCGCAAGAAGTATCCGGGCGTCGAGCACCTGAAGGTCGCGGTGATGGGGTGCATCGTCAACGGCCCGGGCGAAAGCAAGCATGCCGACATCGGCATCAGCCTCCCGGGAACCGGCGAAGCGCCCGCCGCGCCGGTCTTCATCGACGGCGAGAAGGCCCTGACCCTGCGCGGCGACAACATCGCCGCCGAATTCCACCAGCTGGTCGAGACGTACATCGAAAAGCGTTTCGGCCATGCGGCCCCGGCCGTCGTCTGACGCGCTCTCGACTCCCTCTTTCCCCGATCCCTGGAAGCCATGGCTGAGAAAATCAGTGCCGTCAAAGGCATGAACGACATATTGCCGGTCGAATCGGCACGCTGGGAGTGGCTCGAGGCCATCGTGCGCGACTTGATGGCACGCTACGCCTACCGCAACGTCCGCACCCCGATCCTGGAGCACACGGCGCTGTTCGTGCGCGGCATCGGCGAGGTGACCGACATCGTCGAGAAGGAGATGTACGCCTTCGAGGACCGCTCCGACAAGCACGGGCAGGCCGAGCACCTGGCCATGCGTCCC
>JAKONL010000607.1 GCA_022701965.1 Burkholderiaceae bacterium
CCCCATGAACACCACTCCCGTCATCGCCATCCACGGAGGCGCCGGCACCATCGCCTCGGTCGCGTCCGATTCCGCCGCCGCGCAGCCCTACCGCGATGCGCTGCACGCGGTCGTCTCGGCCGCGCAGGCCGCGCTGCTGCGCGGTGCGAGCGCGCTCGACGCGGTCTGCCTCGCGGTCGAGCTGCTGGAGGACTGCCCGCTCTTCAACGCCGGCCACGGGGCGGTGTTCACGCACGACGAGACGCACGAGCTCGATGCCGCCGTGATGAACGGCGCCGACCTGCGCGCCGGCGCCGTCGCCGGCGTGAGCCGCATCCGCCGCCCGGTGCGCGCGGCGCGCGCGGTGATGGCCGACGGCGCGCACGTGCTGCTCGCCGGCGCGGGCGCCGAAACCTTCGCGCGCGCGCACGGCCTGGAGATGGTCGATCCGGCGTACTTCTCCACCGAGGCGCGGCGCCAGCAGCTCCAGCTCGCCCGCGTCGCCGACCGCGTCTCGCTCGACCACGACGGCGCGCCGCTGGTCGAGGGCAGCAAGTTCGGCACCGTCGGCGCGGTCGCGCTCGACATGCAGGGCCATCTCGCCGCGGCCACCTCGACCGGCGGCATGACCAACAAGCGCGCCGGGCGCATCGGCGATTCGCCGCTGATCGGCGCGGGCACCTATGCCGACGACCGCAGCGCGGCCGTGTCGTGCACCGGCAGCGGCGAGATGTTCATCCGCGCCGTCGCGGCCTACGACGTCTGCGCGCGCATGCGCTATGCCGACGAGTCGCTGGAGGAGGCCACGAACGCGGTCGTCATGCGCACGCTGCCGGCCATCGACGGTCGCGGCGGGCTGATCGCGGTCGACCGGCTGGGCAACGTCTGCCTGCCGTTCAACACCGAGGGCATGTACCGCGCCCATGCCCGCGGCGACCAGACGCCGCACACCGCCATCCACCGCTGATCCGACCCGACGAAACCGCACGCTCCTCATGTCCGCCGTCCTCCAGAATCCCGCCCCGGCCGCCCGGCCCGCCGTACCGCCGGTCGCGCTGCCCGAGGGCCGCGTGCTGTCCGTCGAGGACCTGAGCGTGCGCTTCTCGACCTCCGAGCGCGTGGTCGACGCGGTGAAGAACCTGTCGTTCCACGTCGAGCGCGGCGAGACGCTGGCCATCGTCGGCGAGTCGGGTTCGGGCAAGTCGGTGACCTCGCTGGCGCTGATGCGGCTGGTCGAGTACGGCGGCGGGCGCATCGTCGGCGGCCGCATGCTGTTCCGCGGACGCGACGACCGCGTGCTCGACCTCGCCAGCGCGCCCGACACCGCGATGCGCGGCATCCGCGGCGCCGACATCGCGATGATCTTCCAGGAGCCGATGACGTCGCTGAACCCGGTCTTCACCGCCGGCGACCAGATCGCCGAGGCCATCGCGATCCACCAGCGCAAGGACCGAGGCGCCGCGCGCGCCGAGGCGCTGCGCATGCTCGAACTCGTGCGCATCCCCGAGGCGCGCGGCGTGCTCGACCGCTTTCCGCACCAGCTCTCGGGCGGCATGCGCCAGCGCGTGATGATCGCGATGGCGCTGTCGTGCAAGCCGTCGCTCCTGATCGCCGACGAGCCGACCACCGCGCTCGACGTCACGATCCAGGCGCAGATCCTCCAGCTGATCCGCGAGCTGCAGACCGAGATGAAGATGGGCGTGCTGTTCATCACGCACGACATGGGCGTGGTCGCCGAAGTGGCCGACCGCGTGCTGGTGATGTATCGCGGCGACAAGGTCGAGGCCGACACCGCGACGCGGGTCTTCGCCGATCCGAAGCATCCCTACACGCGGGCGCTGCTGTCGGCCGTGCCGCAGCTCGGCGCGATGCACGGCACCGACCTGCCGGCCAAGTTCGAGCTGCTGCGCGTCGATGCGCCCGGCGCCGCGCCCGCCCCGGCCGCCGAACCGCACGACACCGTGCGCCGCGACCTGCCGCCGATCCTGCGCGTCAAGGACCTGGTCACGCGCTTCGAGCTGCGCAGCGGCCTCCTGAGCCGCGTGACGCGCGTGGTGCACGCGGTCGAGAAGGTGAGCTTCGACCTGCACGCGGGCGAGACGCTGGCGCTGGTCGGCGAATCGGGCTGCGGCAAGTCGACCACCGGGCGCTCGCTGCTGCGGCTGGTGGAGAGCCAGCGCGGCAGCATCGAATTCGACGGCCGCAACGTGCTGGAACTGCCGAAGAAGGAAGTGCAGGCGCTGCGCCGCGACATCCAGTTCATCTTCCAGGACCCGTTCGCCTCGCTCGACCCGCGCGTCACGGTCGGCTACTCGATCATGGAGCCGCTCCTGGTGCACGGCATCGCGAGCGGCGACGAGGCCCAGGCACGCGTGCGCTGGCTGCTGGAGAAGGTCGGATTGCCGGCCGAGCATGCGCAGCGCTATCCGCACGAGTTCTCCGGTGGCCAGCGCCAGCGCATCGCCATCGCGCGCGCGCTCGCGCTCAACCCCAAGGTGGTGGTGGCGGACGAGTCGGTGTCGGCGCTGGACGTGTCGATCCAGGCGCAGATCGTCAACCTGCTGCTCGACCTGCAGCGCGAACTCGGCGTCGCCTTCCTCTTCATCTCGCACGACATGGCCGTGGTCGAGCGCGTGAGCCACCGCGTGGCGGTGATGTATCTCGGCCAGATCGTCGAGATCGGCCCGCGCCGCGCGATCTTCGAGAACCCGCAGCACGCCTACACCAAGCGCCTGATGGCCGCGGTGCCGGTGGCCGATCCGACACGGCGCAACATCGGCCGCGCGCTGCAGAAGGGCGAGATACCGAGCCCGGTGCATCCGGTGGGCTACGAGCCCGATCCGCCGCCGCTGGTGGAGGTCGCGCCCGGTCACTTCGTGGCGCTGCATCCCGTCGCCTGAATCCATGAGTTCAATTTTTCACAGGAGTCCTTGCATGTTCAACAAACGTCTCTCCCACCTCGCCGCCGCCCTGGCGCTGGCCGGCGTGGCGCTGTCCGCCCACGCCGCCAAGGACGTGGTCGTCGCGGTGCAGTCCAACTTCACCACCACCGATCCGTACGACGCCAACGACACGCTGTCGCAGGCCGTCGCCAAGTCGTTCTACCAGGGCCTCTACGGCTTCGACAAGGACATGAAGATGGTGCCGGTGCTGGCGACCGGCCACACGGTCAGCCCGGACGGCCTGGTCTACACCGTCAAGCTGCGCAGCGGCATCAAGTTCCACGACGGCACCGACTTCAACGCCGAGTCCGTCAAGGCCACCTTCGACCGCGTGACCAACCCCGACAACAAGCTCAAGCGCTACAACCTCTACAAGAACATCGCCAAGACCGAAGCGGTCGATGCGACCACGGTCAAGTTCACGCTCACCGAGCCGTTCTCGCCGTTCATCAACACGCTCGCGCATCCGTCGGGCGTGATCATCTCGCCGGCCGCGCTCGCCAAGTACGGCAGCAAGGGCATCGCGCAGAACCCGGTCGGTACCGGCCCGTTCAGGTTCGTCGAGTGGAAGGCCACCGACTACCTGAAGGTCGCGAAGTTCGACGGCTACTGGAAGAAGGGCTATCCGAAGGTCGACACCATCACCTTCCGCCCGGTCGTGGACAACAACACCCGCGCGGCCATGATGCAGACCAACGAGGCGCATTTCGCCTTCCCGATGCCCCCCGAATCGGCACCGACGCTGCGCGCCAAGCCCAGCCTCGAAGTGACGGCCGCGCCCTCGATCATCCAGCGCTACATCTCGTTCAACACGCAGCAGAAGCCCTTCGACAACCCGAAGGTGCGCGAGGCCATCAACTACGCGATCAACAAGGACGCGCTGACCAAGGTCGCGTTCTCCGGCTTCGCGATTCCCGCCGAAGGCGTGCTGCCCAAGGGCGTCGACGGCGCCATCAAGACCGGCCCGTGGCCCTACGACCCGGCCAAGGCCAAGGCGCTGCTGGCCGAGGCCGGCTACCCGAACGGTTTCGAGAGCACGCTGTGGTCGGCCTACAACCACACGACCGCGCAGAAGGTGATCCAGTTCGTGCAGCAGCAGCTCGCGCAGGTCGGCATCAAGGTGCAGGTCCAGGCGCTGGAAGCCGGCCAGCGCGTCGAGCGCGTCGAGAGCGCGCAGGACGCCGCCACCGCGCCGGTGCGCATGTACTACGTGGGCTGGTCGTCGTCGACCGGCGAGGCCGACTGGGCGCTGCGTCCGCTGCTGTCGTCCGAGTCGTTCCCGCCGAAGCTCTTCAACACGGCCTACTACAAGAACGCCGAGGTCGACGCCGGCATCAAGAAGGCGCTGGTCACCACCGACGCCGCGGCCAAGGCCAAGATCTACGCCGACGTGCAGCAGCGCATCTGGAAGGACGCGCCCTGGGCCTTCCTGGTGACCGAGCAGCTGCTGTCGGTGCGCGCGCGCAACCTGAGCGGCTTCTACGTGATCCCGGACGGCAGCTTCAACTACGACGAAGTCGAACTCAAGTGATCGGTCCGTCGAGCCCATGACGCACTACATCCTCAAGCGGCTGCTCGGCCTGCTGCCGACGCTGCTGATCGTCGCGGTGCTGGTGTTCCTGTTCGTGCACATGCTGCCCGGCGATCCGGCGCGGCTGGCCGCGGGCGTGGACGCCGGCCCCGAGACGGTGGCGCTGGTGCGCCAGGAGCTCGGGCTCGACAAGCCGTTGCCCCAGCAGTTCCTGAACTTCTTCGGCAACCTGCTGCAGGGCGACTTCGGCACCTCGCTGCGCTCCAAGCGCGCGGTGTCCACCGAGATCGCCGAGCGCTTCATGCCCACGCTGCTGCTCACGCTCGCCAGCATGGTCTGGGCGACCTTCTTCGGCATGGTGATCGGCATCGTCTCTGCGGTCTACCGCAACCGCTGGCCCGACCGGCTCGGCATGACGCTGGCCGTCTCGGGCATCTCGTTCCCGGCGTTCGCGCTGGGCATGCTGCTGATGCAGGTCTTCTCGGTGCAGCTCGGCTGGCTGCCCACCGTCGGCGCCGACACCTGGCGCCACTACGTCCTGCCCTCGCTCACGCTGGGCGCGGCGGTCGCCGCCGTGATGGCGCGCTTCACGCGGGCCTCGTTCATCGAGGTCATCCAGGAAGACTTCGTGCGCACCGCGCGCGCCAAGGGCGTGCCCGAGAAGCTCGTGGTGCTCAAGCACTGTCTGCGCAACGCGCTGATCCCGGTCGTCACCATGATGGGCCTGCAGTTCGGCTTCCTGCTCGGCGGCTCGATCGTGGTGGAAGCCGTCTTCAACTGGCCGGGGCTCGGCCGGCTCCTGGTCGACGCGATCGAGATGCGCGACTACCCCATCATCCAGACGCTCGTGCTGCTGTTTTCGCTCGAGTTCATCCTGATCAATCTGGCGGTCGACGTCCTGTATGGCTTCATCAATCCAACCATCCGATACAAGTAGCGCGGTCCGCACGCCGTGGCGCGAGTTCTGGCGCAAGTTCCGGATGCAGCACGTGGGCTTCGCGGCGCTGGTCTTCGTGGTCCTGCTGGTGCTGGTCGCGGTGCTGGCGCCGTGGATCGTGCCCTACGACGCCGAGAATTTCTTCGACTACGACCGCATCAACCAGGGCCCCTCGCTCGTGCACTGGTTCGGCGTCGACGCGCTCGGACGCGACATCTTCAGCCGCATCCTGATGGGCACGCGCATCTCGCTGGCGGCGGGCTTCCTGTCGGTGGTGGTGGGCGCGATCGTCGGCACCGCCTTCGGGCTGCTCGCCGGCTACTACGGCGGCTGGTGGGACCGCATCGTGATGCGGATCTCCGACGTGCTGTTCGCGTTCCCGGGCGTGCTGCTGGCGCTCGGCGTGGTGGCGATCCTGGGCAGCGGGATGATCAACGTGATCATCGCGGTGTCGGTCTTCAGCGTGCCGGCATTCGCGCGGCTGGTGCGCGGCAACACGCTGGTGCTTAAGAACCTGACCTACATCGAGGCCACGCAGAGCATCGGCGCGAGCGACCGCACGATACTGCTGCGCCACATCCTGCCGGGCACGATCTCGGCGATCGTCGTGTACTTCACGATGCGGCTCGGGACCTCGATCATCACGGCCGCGAGCCTGTCGTTCCTCGGCCTCGGCGCGCAGCCACCGACGCCCGAATGGGGCGCGATGCTCAACGAGGCGCGTGCCGACATGGTGAACGCGCCGCACATCGCGCTGTTCCCGTCGCTCGCGATCTTCTTCACCGTGCTGGCCTTCAACCTGCTGGGCGACGGCCTGCGCGACGCGCTCGATCCGAAGATCGACAGGCTGTAGCCATGGCTGCCGAGGTCCCGCGCATCGGCCGCCTGCCATCGGGCCCGCGCGATGCGATCACCGACGTGGCCGGCGTCACCGTCGGACACCGCACGCGCGACGAAGGCCCGGGCAGCGGCATCCACACCGGCGTGACGGTCGTGCGGCCGCACCGCGGCGATCCCTTCATGCAGCGCGTGCCGGCCGGCGTCGCGGTGCTCAACGGCTTCGGCAAGAGCGTCGGGCTGCTGCAGGTCGAGGAGCTCGGCGTGCTGGAGACGCCGATCGCGCTGACCAACACTTTCTGCGTGCCGGCGGTGGCCGCGGCGCAGATCCGCCAGTGCGTCGAGGCGAACCCCGGATGCGGGCGCGACCTGCCCACCGTCAACCCGCTGGTCTTCGAGTGCAACGACGGCTTCCTCAACGACATCCAGCGCATGGCCGTGACCGAGGCCGACTATCTGCAGGCGTGGCGCTCGGCCGGAGTCGAAGTGGCGCAGGGCGCGGTCGGCGCGGGACGCGGCATGTCGTGCTTCGCGCTCAAGGGCGGCATCGGGACGGCATCGCGCCGCGCGGCGGCGGGCGATGCGACCTTCACCGTCGGCGTGCTGGTGCTGGCGAACTTCGGCGTGGCGGCCGATCTCGTCGTCGCCGGCGATGCCGTGGGCGAGCGGATCGCGGCGCACGGAACGCCCGGCCCCGAGAAGGGCTCGATCATCCTCCTCGTCGCCACCGACGCGCCGCTCGACGCGCGCCAGCTGCGCCGGCTGGCCCTGCGCGCGGGCGCCGGGCTCGCGCGCACCGGCTCGGTCTTCGGCCACGGCAGCGGCGACATCGCGCTGGCATTCTCGACCGCGTACACGCTGCCGCAGCGCGCCGACCTGCCCATGCCCGCCGTCGCGCTGCTGCACGACGCGCTGCTCGACGGCCTGTTCCACGCGACGGCCGACGGCACCGAGCAGGCCATCCTGCATGCGCTGTGGCATGCCCAATCCTTCATCGGCCGCGACGGCCACGTGCGCCCGACGCTGACCGAACTTCTTTCGAAAGCCTCATGAAAATCCTGATCTCCGTCGACATCGAAGGCGTGGCCGGCGTCTTTCATCCGCAGCAGGTGCGCGCGGGGAACCCCGAGTACGAGCGTGCCCGCCGCTGGATGACCGACGAAGCCAACGCCGCGATCGCCGGCGCCTTCGACGGCGGCGCGACCGAGGTCTGGGTCAACGACTCGCACGGCGACTTCCGCAACATGCCGGCCGACCTGCTCGACCCGCGCGCGCAGGCGATCCAGGGCAAGCCGCGCTACCTGAGCATGGTCTCGGGCGTGGAGTCCGGCATCGACGGCGTCTGCATGGTCGGCTACCACTGCCGCGCGCAGGGGCCGGGCATCCTCGCGCACACCATCAACAGCTTCGCCTTCGCCGCCATCGAGTTCGACGGCCGGCCGATGAGCGAGGCCGGCATCTACGGCGCACTGGCCGGCGAGTACGGCGCGCCGGTCGTGATGGCCAGCGGCGACGACCTCTTCATCGCCGAGAACCGGCCGCTGTTCCCGCACGCGACCTTCGTGCAGACCAAGCGCGCGACCGGCCAGAACAGCGGCGTCTCGCTGTCGCCGGCGCAGTCGTGCGCGGCGATCCGCGCGGGCGTGGCGGACGCGCTCGGACGCCTTGGCGACGCGCGGCCGCTGGAGTGGCCGACGCCGATCGCCGTCACGTTGCGCACGCAGACGCCGGCCCTGGCGGACCTGTTCTGCCAGTGGCCCGCGTTCGAGCGCGTCGATCCGGTGGCGCTGCGCTTCGCGGCGCCGTCGGTGGAGGCGGCGGTGCGGATGCTCAACTGCTGCTCGGCGATGTCGGCGATGCTGCGCTGAGCTCCGGCGGTTCGCGCGCTCATGTCCGCGCGCTCACTCCCGCCGGTAGAGCCGGCCCAGCACCGTCGCGAGACTCATCGACAGCCGCCGGCGGGCGAGTTTCAGCGCCGGGAACGGCACCAGCGGCCCGGCGGCGAAGTGGTAGTACCAGGCGCTCGCCACGGTCGGCGGCGTGCCGCGCAGGGCGCTGCGCAGATGCCGGCCCTGCCATGGCTTGGCCGCGCCCACGGCATGCGAGAGGTGATGCCCGCCGGGGATGAAGTCCATCGCCTCCGGGCCGTGCGTGTCCAGCCGCGTCCTGCCCAGCGTCAGCGCGAAATTGAGCGCGTCCTCGTCGGTCGAATGGAACAGGTGCTCCGGTCCGCCGGCCTTGCGCTGGCGTGGCTCGGCGCCGGTCTCGGCGACGACGCGTTCGCAGATGCGCTGCCAGGCGCGGATGTCGTCGAGCCGCGCGCGCGGCACGGCGACGAAGCCGCTGTTGTAGTAGTGGGCCAGCGTGCGGCGCTGCGTCTCGCCGTGCGCCGCGAAGAAGGCCTGCCAGCGCTGGCGCCGCGCGCGGAACGACGGCAGCGAGGCCTGCACGTCCTCCACCAGCGCGATGCCGTCGGCGGTGAACCAGCCTTCGACGGCGGCCCATGCGCACTTCACCACCAGGTCCGGGTCGAGGTAGGCGACCGCATCGGCCTGCGGGTCGTGCGTCTCGAAGATCTCGCGCACGAAGTTCGGCTTGTAGTAGTTGAGGCTGAAGGGCGGGTCGAGCGCCACCATGCGCATCGCCAGCACCGGCGTGACCGTGAGCCGGTCGCGCGCCCGGTCGAACTTCGGGTGGTCGACGATCCAGCCCGGCAGCGGCCCGCGGTGCCCGACCCAGACCGTGCCCTCGTAGCCCGCCGCGACCAGCGAATTCACGAGCGCGGCCACGCCGTAGTGGTAGTGGCCTTCGCAGAGGGTGCAGAGCGCGATCTTCATCGCGCGGCTTTCCAACGGCGGCGAATTCAGAGACCCAACATCAGCTTCAGGTTCTGCACCGCCGCGCCGCTCGCGCCCTT
>JAKONL010000004.1 GCA_022701965.1 Burkholderiaceae bacterium
CGGACGAGCCCACCACGGCCCTCGACGTCACCGTTCAGGCGCAGATCCTCTCCCTCCTCGACGACCTCCGCGCCCGCACCGGCACCGCCGTGCTGCTCATCACCCACGACCTCGGCGTGGTGGCGGACCACGCGGACGACGTGGTGGTGATGTATGCCGGCCGCGTGGTCGAGCATGCGCCGGTGCGGCCGCTGTTCGCCGCGCCCGAGCATCCGTACACGCAGGGTCTGCTGGCCTGCCTGCCCGGAAAGGCGCAGCGGACGACGGCCGACGGCGGACGTCCGCGCCGGTTGTTCGCCATCCGCGGGCAGGTGTCGAGTCCGCTCGCGCCGCCGCCGGGCTGCGCGTTCGAGCCGCGCTGCGATCTTGCGATTCCCGCCTGTCGCGACGCCGTGCCGCCGTTGATCGAAACCCGCCCGGGGCGCCGGGCACGCTGCATCCGCGTGCCGGCGGCCGTGGCATCGGGACCGCTGGCGACGCTGGAGGAAGCCGCATGAACGCCGTCGAAGCCATGGCCAGCCCGCTGATCGAAGTCCGCCGCCTCAAGAAGTACTTCGGCACCGGCAAGCGTCCGGTGCGCGCAGTCGACGACGTGTCCTTCGCGATCCGCGAGGGCGAGACGCTCGGCCTGGTCGGCGAATCCGGCTCGGGCAAGAGCACCATCGGCCGCACCGTGCTGCGCCTGCTCGAACGCACCGACGGCGAGGTGCGCTATCGCGGCGAGGACATCGCCGGCCTGTCCGGCGAGCGCATGCGCAAGCTGCGCAGCAAGCTGCAGATCATCTTCCAGGACCCGTACGCCAGCCTGAACCCGAAGATGCGCATCAGTGCGATCCTCGGCGAGGCGCTGTCGACGCACGGCCTGCACAAGGGTGCGGCGGCGCGCGACCGCCGCATCGCCGAACTGCTGGAGACCGTCGGCCTGCGCCCGGAGCACGCGAGCCGATTCCCGCACGAATTCTCCGGCGGCCAGCGCCAGCGCATCGGCATCGCGCGTGCGCTCGCGGTGGAGCCCGAATTCATCGTCGCCGACGAGCCGCTGTCGGCGCTCGACGTGTCGATCCAGGCGCAGGTCATCAACCTGCTGGCCGACCTGCGCGAGCGCCTGTCGCTCACCATGCTGTTCATCTCGCACGATCTCGACGTGGTGGAATACCTGTGCGACCGCGTCGTCGTGCTGTATCTGGGCAAGGTGATGGAGGTGGCGCCGACGGCGGCGCTGTTCGCGCGGCCGCTGCATCCGTACACGCAGGCGCTGCTCGCCGCGAGCCCGAAGCCCGATCCGCTGGCGCCGACCGGGCATGTCGCGCTCCAGGGCGACATCCCGAGCCCGATCGCACCGCCTTCGGGCTGCGTCTTCCGCACTCGCTGCCCGCATGCCATCGACCTCTGCGCGCAGACCGTGCCGCCGCTCGAAGAACGCGCGCCGGGCCACTTTTCCGCGTGCATCCGTGAGGACCTCATCGCAACACCATGACGACCGACCAAGACAACGACATCCTCGACCCGCTCTTCGACAGCCGCTTCAAGGGCTATCCCCGCACGGCCGGACCGGTGCGGCGCAGCGCCATCGCCACGCAGGGCTGGAACCTGCTGGCCGGCGACCTGCCGCTGCCCGTCGCGCTGCTCAAGCGAGAGGCGCTCGACCACAACCTCGACTGGCTGCAGCAGCGCGTGCGCGACTGGGGCATCGATCTCGCGCCGCACGGCAAGACCACCATGTCGCCGCAGCTCTTCCGGCGGCAGCTCGACGGCGGCGCCTGGGGCATCACCTTCGCGACCGTGACGCAGCTCGCCGTCGGCGTCGCGGCAGGTGCGCGCCGTACGCTGATCGCCAACCAGGTCGTGGGCGAGCAGGACCTGGCCGGCATCCAGCTGCTGCTGCGCAACCATCCCGGCCTGCGCATCGTGTTCCTGGTCGATTCGACGGCGCAGCTCGACCTGATCGAGGGCTGGTCGCGCCGGCACGACGGCAGCGTGCCTTTCGAGGTCATGGTCGAGATCGGCGTCGAGGGCGCGCGCACCGGCTGCCGCACGCACGAGCAGGCCGTCGCGCTGGCCGGCCGTCTGCGTGCCGGCGCCGCAACGAAGCTGGTCGGCATCGAATGCTACGAAGGGCAGGGCGCGACCGGCGAGAGCGGTCCCGACACCGCGTATGCGAATGCGCTGATGGACCGGGTCGAGGCGGTCGCACGCCATTGCGAGGCACATGGCCTTTTCGAAGGCGACGAGGTACTGGTCTCGGCCGGCGGCTCGGCGCTGTACGACCTGGTCGCGGTGCGCCTGAAGCCCGCGCTCGGCCTGCCGGTGCGTGGCCTGCTGCGCTCGGGCTGCTACGTCACGCACGACCACGGCACCTACCAGCGGCTGCAGGTATCGATCGACGCGCGCATGCACTGCGCGGCCGGCGAGAGCCTGCGCCCGGCGATGGAGGTCTGGGCGTCGGTCCAGTCGTGCCCCGAGCCGAGGCTCGCGATCATCGCGATGGGCAAGCGCGACATCTCCTTCGACCTGTCGATGCCCGTTCCGATCGCGCGTGCGGTCCGCGGCGCACTCAAGACATCGGTCGTGCCGGCGAGCTGGGAGATCACCGCGCTCAACGACCAGCACGGCTACCTGCGCTGGAGCGAGGCCGACGACGCGTCGGCGCCGGTCGTCGGCGAGCGCATCGGCTTCGGCATCTCGCATCCGTGCACCACGTTCGACAAGTGGCACTGGATGCCGGTGGTCGAGGACGACTATCGCGTGACCGACGCCGTGTCGATGCATTTCTGACCGGAAACCTGCCATGAGTTCATCGCTGCTCCAACGCGTCGCCGAGATCCGCGCCGCGGCGCCGGCCACCCGCCGCGCCATCCTCGACCTGATCCTCGAAGACCCCGACCGCGTGCTGGAGGAAAGCTTCGAGCTGCTGGCCGAGCGCTCGCGCAGTTCGGTGCCGACCATCATGCGCACCTGCCGCGACCTGGGCTTCGCCGGCCTGCGCGAATTCAAGCTCGCGCTGGCGCAGGAGCTCGCGCTCGGCGGCTCGCCGCTGCATCGCCGCGTCGACATCGCGGACACGGCCGACGACGTCGTCGCCAAGATCGCGCGCAGCGCGGCGGCCTCGGTCTCGGGCGTGCGCAGCCAGCTCGACATGGCGGTGCTCGACGGTGCCGTGGCCGCGATCGCCGCGGCGCCGCACGTCGATCTCTACGGTGCCGGCGCCACCTCGTGGTTCATGGCGAGCGACCTGCAGGCGCGGCTGTTCCGGCTCGGCCTGTCGGCCAACGCGTGGTCCGACTACCACCTGCAGCAGGTGGCGGGCGCGGCGCAGCGCCCCGGCGGCGTGGTGATCGCGATCTCGCACGTGGGCGGCATGCCCTCGCTGCTCGACGCGGTGGACATCGCGCGCGGGCAGGGCGCGAAGGTCGTCGCGCTCACGCGGCCCGGCACGGCGCTGGCCGCGAAGGCCGACTTCCTGCTCGCGCTGTCGGTGCCCGACGACGCGGTGATGCACGTGGGCATCGACGCCTACCTCACGCACCTGACGGCGATCGAGATCCTCACGGTGCTGATCGCCCAGCGCCGGGGCGAACCGGCCATGCAGCGGCTGCAGCACGCGCGCGAGGCATTCCAGCGGCACGGCATCGACACCAGCACGCACCCGCTGCAGAGCTGGGACGGCGGCGGCATCGGCCGGGCGGCCAGCGCGGCGAACGGCCCGATCGCGGTCGCGGAGAGGGATGCGAACGGCGATGCCGGCGGCATCCTGGGGAGCCAGGCATGACGCGCCCCGTGCTGCTCGAACGCGGGCTGGTCGTCGACGGCACGGGCGGACCGTCCTGGCCCGGGGACGTGCTGCTCGCCGGCGACCGCATCCTCGCGATGGGCGAGGACCTTCGCGCACGCCTGCCCGAAGGCTTGTCAGCGGGCGATGTCGACATCCTCGACTGCGAAGGCCTCGCCATCGCACCCGGCTTCATCGACGTGCACACGCACGACGACGCGATCGTGCTGCGCGACCCGCTGTGCCTGCCGAAGATCTCGCAGGGCATCACGACGGTCGTCACCGGCAACTGCGGCATCTCGCTGGCACCGTACCGCACGCCGCGCGCGCTGCCGCCGCTCACGCTGCTGGGCGCCGACTCGTTCGTGCATGCCACGATGGCCGCCTACCGCGACGCCGTGAGCGCGGCGCGGCCGGCGCTGAACGTCGCGGCGCTCGTCGGGCATACCACCCTGCGCTTCGCGGCCGTCCGGTCGCTCGACCGGGCGGCATCCGACGACGAGCTCGCACAGATGGAATCGCTGCTCGACCGGGCGATGGCCGACGGCGCGCACGGCATGTCGTCGGGGCTCTTCTACGAGGAGGCGTTCGCCGCGCCGGCCTCCGAAGTCACGGCGCTCGCGCGGGTCGTCGCGCGTCACGGCGGCGTCTACACGACCCACCTGCGCAGCGAGATGCAGGCCATCGTCGAGGCCCTGCACGAGGCCGGCGACACGGCGTTCGCGGCCGGCGTGCCGCTGGTGATCTCGCATCACAAGTGCGCCGGGCCGGCCAACTGGGACCGCACGCTCGAGACCCTGCCGCTGATCGACGCGCTCGGCCAGCGCCAGGACATCGCCATCGACGTCTATCCGTACGTCGCGGGCTCCACCGTGCTGCGCGAGGACCTGGTCGACGGCGTCATCGACGTGCTGCTGACCTGGTCGCAACCGTTCCCCGACGTGACGGGGCGCCTGCTGGCCGACGTCGCGCGCGAATGGGGCGTCGACCAGAAGGAAGCCTGCCGGAGGCTCCAGCCCGGTGGCGCCTGCTACTTCCAGATGAAGGAGGAGGACGTGGAGCGCGTCATCGCGCATCCGCGCACCATGATCGGCAGCGACGGACTGCCGCACGACCGGCATCCCCACCCACGGCTCTGGGGCGCATTCCCGCGTGTCTTCGCGCGCTACTGGCGCGAACGCAAGCTGTTCACGCTGGAGCAGGCCGTGCACAAGATGACCGGCATGACCGCGCGCAACATGCGCATCGCCGGTCGCGGCCAGCTGAAGGTCGGTGCGATGGCGGACGTCGTGGTCTTCGACCCCGCGACGATCGCCGACACCGCCACCTACGACGCGCCGCGCGGCGTGAGCGTCGGTATCGAGCGGGTCTTCGTCAACGGTGCGTGCGCCTATGTAGGTGGCGCTGCGGCACCCGAGGTGCTGGCGCGGAACGGACGCATGCTGACTCGCAACGCGATCTGACCCACGCACAAAAAAAGCCCGTCCGATACCGGACGGGCTTTTTGGTTTGCGACGCCGGAGCACCGCGATACCTTGACCGCTCGAATCAGTAGCGGGCAACGTAGCGACGATGGGCGGACATACCGCCGAGGGCAGCGGCGAGGGCGCCCAGGATCAACGCGACGACGGCGGCGAGTGCGGCCTGCGAAGAGGCCTTGGCCGTCGCATCGGCGACTTCACGCGCCTTGGCTTCGGCAGCGGCCTTCTGTTCCTGGAACTTGGCGCGGGCGTCCTGGTAGGTCTTGATCCAGCCGTCCACGCGGGCTTCGGCTTCCGGCTTGCTCAGGCCAGAGCGAGCCGCGACGACGTTGACGACCGCATCGCGATCGGCCTGGTCGACGGTGTCCTTGCCCGAATCGATGATCCGCTGGATCGTGGCCTGGAAGTCGGCAGGCGTACCAGCGTTCTGGGCCGTGTTCGTTGCCTGGTCCTTGGCTGCGTCCGCCTTGTTGGCGAGTGCGTCGGGCTGCAGAGCCGGCTTGCCGGTCTGGGCGAGAAGCGTCTCGGCCTGGCTCTTAAGCGAATCGAACGAGAAACCGCTGGCTTGCAGCTGGCGCTTCGCGGCGTCGGCTGCCGGGCCGGCCACGGCGGCCGCACCGGTCGCGGTGGCCGTCGCTGCGGCACCAACGACATTGGCACCGCCGCGAACGACGGCACTGACGGCCGAGGCGAGCAGATAGGCAGTGACGATGGCGGCGAGGCCCCAGGTCAGCAGGCCATGCAGCATCGCATCGGTCTTCTCCGGCGAGCCGGCGAGGTGACCTGCGACCCAGCCGCCAGCGAACAGGGAAACGATGCTGCTCACCGCCCACCACACTCCGGCTCCGATGCCGAACGAAGAAGCGTCCGGGCTGCTGTAGCGCAACGGATCGATCGTGCTCAAACCGATACCGGCGCCAAGCAGGCTCAACACCATCTGAACGGTGATCGCGATCACCACGCCACCCAGGATGGCACCCCACGAGACGCGCCTAAGCGGTGAACGTGTCAATGGTTCGACCGGAAAGCTGGAATGCTGGACACCAGATGGGGTGCGCGCGTCGGCGGGATAAGTGGAGCTCATGGGGCTTCTTCGTCAGAGTTGAAAGAGCCGCCATGATCCGTTCGCTTTTTCTTACAACCGGGTACGAAGAGGCCGTCTCCTTGTCGTACTTGGCCTCTAAGAAGCATCGTCCTCAGGACGAAGCTGTGTCGTCCTTGGCGGTGTCCTCGTCCTTGTCGTCATGCTTCAGCGCCGGCTTCTGGCCCGGCTGCGGCGCATGGATGGCGTCGGGAGCGATTTCCTCGCCGCGATGCTTTTTCTCTTGTTGCACTTTTTTGTCGTGCGCGACATTGCGTGGATCGGTCATGCCCAAAACATGCGCGGTGTGCGTGCATGTGCCGGTCGGACGGCACGCCGCACGCGTGTGTGACTGTCCCACGCCAGCGAACCTCAAGACGCGGCGCAGACGCGGTTGCGACCCAGCCGCTTGGCCTGGTAGAGCGCGCCGTCCGCCGCATCGATCAGCTCGTAGCGTTCGTTCACCAGATGCGCTGCGACAGTGGCCGTCCCGAGGCTGATCGAGACCCGCCCCAGGGCCGCGGCTTCATGCGGGGTCGCGAGCGAGATGACCGCGAGACGCGCGTCCTCGGCCACGACCGCCGCACTCGCCGCGTCCGTGTCTGGCAACAGCATCACGAGTTCCTCGCCACCGTACCGTCCGACGAAATCGCCCGGTCGGCGTGCCGCGGACTGAACGGCCCGTGCGATCCGGCGCAGGCACTCGTCGCCCTGCACGTGGCCGTAGTGGTCGTTGTATTTCTTGAATTCGTCAACGTCCACCAGGACCACCGAAAGCAGCGTCTTCTCGCGTTGAGCCTGTTCGAACACCCGAGAGAAGCGGGCGTCGAAATAGCGGCGGTTGGGCAGTCCCGTCAGGCCGTCGTACTGCGCGAGATGCGAGAGGCGTTCGTTGGCGATGGACAGTGCATCGCGCGTGGCCCGCAATCCTGCCTCGGCGTCGAGCCGCAGGCGCATCGCGCGGATGACGTAGGTTCCGCTCGCCGCCACGAGGACACACAGCAGAAAGGTCACCATGCCCTGGACGTAGGAGGCCGTACGCCATCCGAGAAGCACCTCGTCCTTGCTCAGTGCGACGGCGACCCTGATCGGCGGGTAGTTCCTCATGTGGTCGAAGCTGATGATCCGGTCGACGCCGTCGAATGGCGAGGCGCCGTCGACGACGCCGGACTTGCGGCTCTCGAAGATTGCCTGTCGTGCCGTGGGAGGTATCGGCACGCCGATCTCATCGGCCCTGTAGGGCCGCCGCAGCAGGACCTGCTCGTTGAGGGCCAGCGTGATGGTGCCCTGCTTCCCGACCTCGTAGCGGTCGAGCACCTCGCGCAGGAAGGCGACGTCCAGCGTGGCGAGCACCACGCCGTTGAAATTGCCGTCCGCATCGTTGACGCGGCGCGAGATCGGGATCACCCACTGGCCCGACGAGCGGCTCATGATCGGCAGGCTCACGCGCACGCGTTCGCTCGGATTGCTCCTGTGGAACTGGAAATACTCCCGGTCGGCGTTGTTCTGCGACGCGAACGTCGCCGCTTCCGAATGAACGACCCACGCGCCGCTGGCGTCGTAGACGAAGAGACCCTTGAGTGCGTCGATGCCCGCGACGTGATTGACCAGCACCGGCTGCAGCCCCTGCAGCGTGATCCGCTTCGCATCGGCCCGCTCGAGATCGAACACCAGACTGTCGACCACGTGCGCGATCTCGGAGATCGCGCCTTCGATCTGCTCCGTCACGGCATGCGCGAGATTGGTCAGGGCGGTCTGGCTGCGAAGGATCTCGAGATCGTGCGCCCTGACGACGAGCCAGCTGCTGACCGCGATCAGTGCCGCGCAGGCGACGGCGATCATCCAGGCCGTGATGCGGATGAAATTGCTGCGGACGGCGCTGTCCTCACTCCGCTCGAGCGGATTGAAGATGCTGATTGATTCGGGACGGTCCACTGGCGCTGGAAGGGAATTCGGATGGGCAGGCAATGCGATCGAGCACTGCGCCGACGAATTCGGAGCGTCCCTGGTGCCCGGGGCCGGAATCGAACCGGCACACCTTTCGGTGGGGGATTTTGAGTCCCCTGCGTCTACCAATTTCACCACCCGGGCAGGGACGGAGCACAGCGCAAAATTATGGCACAGTCGTCTTCATGAACTATCCCACCATCGAAGACGCGATCGGC
The DNA here is from genome assembly GCA_022701965.1 of Burkholderiaceae bacterium. The sequence goes on from JAKONL010000004.1 coordinate 8,497, forward strand.
AGGACGCCGCTGGTCTCGCTGCAGCGCATCGATGCCGCCGACAACGCCCGACGCGGCAACGTGATCCTGGGCAAGCTGGAGGGCAACAATCCGGCCGGCTCCGTCAAGGACCGGCCGGCGCTGTCGATGATCCGGCGTGCCGAGGAGCGCGGCGAGATCAAGCCGGGCGACACGCTGATCGAGGCGACCTCCGGCAACACCGGCATCGCGCTCGCGATGGCCGCTGCCATCAAGGGCTACCGGATGATCCTCATCATGCCGGAGGACCTGTCGATCGAGCGCGCGCAGACCATGAAGGCGTTCGGCGCCGAACTCCTGCTCACGCCCAAGAGCGGCGGCATCGAATACTCGCGCGACCTCGCCGACCAGATGGTCGCGCAGGGCAAGGGCCGGGTGCTCGACCAGTTCGCCAACCCCGACAACCCGCGCATCCACTACGAGACCACGGGCCCCGAGATCTGGGCCGATACGCAGGGCAGGGTCACGCACTTCGTGAGTGCGATGGGCACCACCGGCACCATTACCGGCGTGTCCCGCTTCCTGAAGGAAAAGAACCCGGCGGTGCAGATCGTCGGCGCACAGCCCGACGAGGGCTCGCGCATCCCCGGCATCCGCAAGTGGCCGCAGGAGTACCTGCCGAAGATCTACGACCCCAGCCGCGTCGACCAGGTCGTCAACGTGAGCCAGGACAACGCCGAGGAGATGTGCCGGCGGCTCGCGCGCGAGGAGGGCATCTTCGGCGGCATCTCGGCCGCGGGCGCGCTCTGGGTGGCGCTCGACGTCGCCAAGCGGGTGGAGAACGCGACCATCGTCTTCATCGTCTGCGACCGCGGCGACCGCTATCTCTCGACGGGCGTCTTTCCCGCCTGAGAACGGAACTTCGCGATGTCCACCCCCCGTCCACCCAGGTTCTGCCAGGACTGCGCCACGCCGATGGCGCTCGTCGAGACGATGGAGGACGGCGGCCCGAAGACGCGCCTGCGCTGTCTGGCCTGCGGCCACACGCACTGGAACAACCCGACGCCGGTGCTCGCGGCCATCGTCGAGTACGGC
>JAKONL010000011.1 GCA_022701965.1 Burkholderiaceae bacterium
ATGTAGCCGGTGTCGTCGAGCAGGCCGTCCTGGCCGTGGCTGGTGTAGGGGTCGAGCGCCACGTCGGTCATGATGCCGAGCTCGGGGAAGCGCGACTTCAGCGCCGCGACCACGCGCGGGATCAGGCCGTCGGGGTTGAAGGCCTCGTCGCCGTCGGGCGTCTTCAGGCCCGCGTCGATTACCGGGAACAGCGCCATCACCGGAATGCCCAGCTCCACGCATTGCTCGGCCACCGGCAGCAGCAGATCCAGGCTCAGGCGGTCGACGCCGGGCATCGACGACACGGCGTCGCGGCGGCCCTCGCCTTCCTGCACGAACACCGGATAGATCAGGTCGTGGGCGGTGACGGCGTGCTCGCGCACCAGGTTGCGCGTGAAGGCGTCGCGGCGCAGGCGGCGCGGGCGGCCGGCGGGAAACGGGGCGTGGAAGTTGGCATGGACGGTCATGGTCCAAATTGTGTCCGATGCGCTCGCCGGCCGATTCGAGAAGGGTCGCACAAGTGTCAAGAAAATCTTGCGCAATGCTTGATGCGCTCTTTCTCATTTGTTAAATTCCCTTTCGGGCGGCTTGCCGCTCCCCGCTTTTCCTCCCTGAGCGGGTGCCTGGATGTGTGACAGCAAAAAGGCTTCCCGGCCCGACGTGCATTCGTCGGGCTTTTTTTTGCCTGTGCGCCGCGTCGTGCGTCGTCACTACACTGCCCGCCATGCTCTGGATCAAAGCCTTCCACATCGTCTTCATCGCCAGCTGGTTCGCCGGTCTGTTCTACCTGCCGCGCATCTTCGTGAATCTCGCGCAGGTCCCGCCGGGCTCCGAGGCCGAACGGGCGCGGCTGCTGCTGATGGCGCGCAAGCTGCTGCGCTTCACCACGCTGCTGGCGATCCCGGCCGTGGTGCTGGGCGCCTGGCTGTGGATGGGCTACGGCATCGGGCGCGGACCGGGCAACGGCTGGATGCATGCCAAGCTGGCGCTGGTGGTGGCCGCGATCGGCTACCACCATGGCTGCGGCGTGCTGCTGCGGCGCTTCGCGGCGGGCACGAACCGGCGCAGCCACGTCTGGTACCGCTGGTTCAACGAGGTGCCGGTGGTGCTGCTGACGGCGATCGTGATCCTGGTGGTCGTCAAGCCCTTCTGAGCGCCGTGGCGAGCGAGGCCCGGCCTGCACGCCACAAGTCGGCCGCGCTGCCGCTGACGCTGGCCTACGCCGCGCTGATCTTCTACGCCAGCCTCTATCCGTTCTCCGACTGGCGCGACCAGGGCATCGCGCCCTGGGCCTACCTCACGGCGGCCTGGCCGAAGTACTGGACCGGGTTCGACTTCGGCGTCAACGTCGCCGGCTACGCGCCGCTGGGCTTCCTCGCGGCCCTGGCGGTGCTGCGCACACGGCCGGCCGTCGGCGTCTGGCAGGCGGTATGGCGCGCGACGCTGATTGGCTGCGCCATCTCCTTCGCGATGGAGACGCTGCAGAGCTATCTGCCGGTACGCATTCCCTCGAACGTCGACCTGGCGCTGAACGCGACGGGCGCCTTCGTGGGCGCGGTCGCCGCGGCAGCGCTGGAGCGGCTCGGCGCCGTGGCGCGCTGGACGCGGGTGCGCGGGCACTGGTTCGTCGACGACGCACGCGGCGGCCTGGCGCTGCTGGCGCTGTGGCCGATCGCGCTGCTGTTTCCGGCGGCCGTCACCTTCGGGCTCGGGCAGGTATTCGAGCGGCTGGAGACCGCCATCGCGGAATGGTTGGCCGACACGCCGTTCCTGGAATGGCTGCCGCTGCGCGAATTCGAACTGGAGCCGCTGGTGCCGGGCATCGAGATGCTCTGTGTGCTGCTGGGTGCGCTGGTGCCGTGCCTGCTGGCCTTCACGGTCGCGCGCTCGGTGGCGCAGCGTACGGTGCTGCTGGCGCTGACGCTGGCGGTGGGCATCGCGGCCAGCGCGCTGTCGGCCGCGCTGAGCTATGGCCCGGAGCACGCCTGGGCCTGGCTCAGCATGCCGGTGCAGATCGGCATCGCGGGGGCGGCGGTCGCCGGGCTGCTGCTGCTGGGCGCACGAAGGCGGCTGTGCGCGGCGCTGCTGCTGATGGCGCTGGTGGTGCACCTGAGCCTGCTGAACCAGGCGCCCGAGAGTGCGTATTTCGCGCAGACGCTGGCCAACTGGGAGCAGGGCAGGTTCATCCGCTTCCACGGGCTGGCCCAGTGGCTGGGCTGGCTCTGGCCGTTCGCGACGCTGGGCTACGTGCTCACGCGGATGTCGCGGCGCAGCGGCCAAACCTAGAATCGCCGGATGTCCAGCCCCACCACGACCCCGATCCCGACCGACCCGCAGGCGCAGCCCGGCTACTACGACCGTCACATCTTCTTCTGCCTCAACGAGCGCAAGAACGGCGAGGATTCCTGTGCCCGCCACGATGCGCAGGACGGCTTCGACCGTTGCAAGTCGCGCGTCAAGGAGCTCGGGCTGGCGGGCGTCGGCAAGGTGCGCGTCAACAAGGCCGGCTGCCTGGGCCGCTGCGCGGGCGGTCCGGTGGCGGTGGTCTATCCGGAGGCCGTCTGGTACACCTTCGTCGACGCCTCCGACATCGACGAGATCGTCGAATCGCATCTTCGGGACGGCCGGGTCGTCGAGCGGCTGGTGCTGCCGCCGGACGTCGGACGCTGAGGCGCGGCGCATGAATTCGCAGACCGAGAAGCTCGTCCTCGACGGCGCCGCCGGAACCATCGAGGCGCTGCGCGACCGGCCGGCCGACGGAGTGCCGCCGCGCGGGGTGGCCGTGATCGCGCATCCGCATCCGCTGTTCGGCGGCACGATGGACAACAAGGTCGTCCAGACGCTGGCGCGCGCTTTCGTCGCCACCGGATGGACGGCGGTGCGCTTCAACTTCCGCGGCGTCGGCGCGAGCGCAGGCGTGCACGACGAAGGGCGCGGCGAGACGGACGACTACCGAGCCGTGGTCGAGCAGGTGGCGCCTTCGGGCGAGCTGGCCGTCGCCGGCTTCTCGTTCGGCGCCTTCGTGGCGATCAACGCGCTGCAGGCCCTGTGGGGCGCGCGCGAAGTGACCGGCGTCGCGCTGATCGGCGCGAGCGTCGCCCGGGTGCGGCCGCCGCCGCTGCCCGAGGGCGCCGCCGAACGCACGCTCGTCGTGCACGGCGAGGCCGACGACACGGTGGCCCTCGCCGCCGTCATGGACTGGGCGCGGCCGCAGTCACTCCCTGTCACAGTCGTCCCCGGGGGCGGGCATTTCTTTCACGGACAATTGCCGCTCCTCAAGCAGCTCGTCGCCCGCCACCTCCGCGCGGGCTAGTCTTCCGGTCTTTCCAGCTTTCTTCTCCATGAACCGTTTTTCCGTTGCGCTCCGTGCGCTGATGGCGGCTGCAGCCGCGTCGATGTGCATGTTCGCCGCCGCGCAGGTGCCGACGCCTCCCGAGGTCGCGGCGCGCAGCTATCTGCTGCTCGACATCACGGCCAACCAGATGCTGGCGCAGAAGGACATCGACAGTCCCGTGGAACAGGCATCGCTGACCAAGCTGATGTCGGCCTATATCGTGTTCGACGCGCTCAAGTCGAAGAAGCTCACGCTCACTCAGACGCTGCCGGTGAGCATCCGCGCCTGGAAGATGCCGGGCTCGCGCATGTTCGTCGACCCGAAGATGCAGGTGCCGGTCGACGATCTGATCAAGGGAATGATCGTGCAGTCGGGCAACGACGCCACCAACGTGCTGGCCGAGGGCGTGGGCGGGACCGTCGAGCATTTCGTCGAGCTCATGAACGAGCAGGCCAGGGCGCTCGGCATGAAGGGCACCACGTACAAGAACGTCGAGGGCCTCACCGCGCCCGGTCACACCACGACCGCGCGCGACCTGAGCATCGTCGCGACCCGCCTGATGCGCGACTTTCCCGAGTACATGCACTACTACTCGATCAAGAAATACCGCTATCCGGGCACCCCGTCGACGAACGACACCAATCGCAACCTGCTGCTGTTCCGCGACCCGACGGTCGACGGCCTGAAGACCGGCCACACCGAGGCCGCCGGCTACTGCATGGTGGTCACCGCCAAGCGCGACTTCCCCAACATCGGCGGCGGACGCCGCCTGCTGACGATCGTGCTGGGCGCATCGAGCGAGAACGCGCGCGCCAACGAATCGCAGAAGCTGCTCAACTGGGGCTATACCGCCTACGACGCGGTGCGCCTGTTCGAGGCCAACCAGCCGGCCGCGACGCCGCAGGTCTGGAAGGGCAAGGCCGACACGCTCAAGCTGGGTCGTCCCGAAGCCATCGTGGTCTCGGTGCCGGCGGGCACGGCGTCCAAGATCAAGACGCAGATCGCGCGGCCCGAGCCGCTGGTGGCACCGTTCACGAAGAACCAGCCCGTCGGCACGCTCAAGGTGATGCTGGGCGAGGAGCCCGTCACGGAGGTGCAGCTGGTCGCGCTCGAGAGCGTCGAGCAGGCGGGCATCCTGGGCCGCGCCTGGGATGCGGTGCGGCTCTGGATCAAGTAGGACCAGGCCTTTCCAGGGCCTGCTATACTCGCGGGCTTTTCGGGAAAAAACCGAAGGGTTTCACGTTTTTGTCATTTCCCGGTTCCTCGCGTCACGACGAGGGCTCATCGCCGGGATGTTTTGGGATTCATTCATTCATGCCAACCATCAATCAGCTGGTGCGTCAGGGTCGAACGGTCGAGACGATCAATTCGAAGAGCCATGCCATGCAGAACTCGCCGCAGCGTCGCGGTGTCTGCACCCGGGTCTACACCACGACCCCCAAGAAGCCGAATTCGGCGCTTCGCAAGGTTGCCAAGGTCCGCCTGACCAACGGCTTCGAAGTCATCTCCTACATCGGCGGCGAAGGCCACAACCTGCAGGAACACAGCGTCGTGCTGGTTCGTGGTGGTCGTGTCAAGGACTTGCCGGGTGTGCGCTATCACATCGTGCGCGGCTCGCTCGACCTGCAAGGCGTGAAAGACCGCAAGCAGTCGCGTTCCAAGTACGGCGCGAAGCGTCCCAAGAAGGCCTAAGACCTTCTGTATTCGTTCAGCGGTGTTCGGCGTGCCTTGGCGGGTGCTCCGGACGAAGTGACCCGATCCTGGGTCGAGTAAGTGAGAGTCGATGTCGGCTCTCGCGGTGCCCGAAGCGGCGCCAACTGAAGCAAAGAGGTTAGTAACATGCCACGTCGTCGCGAAGTCCCCAAAC
>JAKONL010000024.1 GCA_022701965.1 Burkholderiaceae bacterium
GCATGCCGCCCGCGCGCCAGGCGGTGTAGGCGTCCAGCGCCTCGCGCATCAGCACCGTGAACGACCAGTTGTCGGCGATCGCGTGGTGCATCACCCACATCAGCGCATGGTCGCCTTCGCCGAAGCGCAGCAGCGTGGCGCGGTGCAGCGGCGCGCGCGCCAGGTCGAACGGCTGCGCGATGCGCTCGGCGAAAAGCGCGCGCCCCGCCGCCTGAGGATCCGCGTGCGCGGAAAGATCGACGTGCTCCACGGGCATCGGACGCGCGTCTTCGATCAGCTGCATCGGCTCCTCGGCGCCCTGGACCAGGCGCGTGCGCAGGCTCTCGTGCCGCTCGATCATCAGGTCGACCGCACGCTGCAGGATGGCGATGTCGAGCGCGCCCCGGATCCGCAGCGAGATCGCCACGTTGTAGGCCGGCGAGGCCGGATCGAACTGGTGGATGAGCCACATGCGGCGCTGCGACAGCGACACCGGCAGCAGGCCGCCGCGCGGCACGCGGGCGATGTCCGCCGAACGCGCGGGGGCAGCGGCGATGCCGCCGCCGGGCACGGCCATCGCGCGCCCCAGATGGTCGGCCAGCTCGGCGACGCTCGACCGGTCGAACATCACCGACAGCGGCAGCTCCACGCCCAGGCGCTGGTCGATGCGGGAGGCGACCTGCGTCATCAGCAGCGAATTGCCGCCGAGCTCCAGGAAGCTGTCGTGGATGCCGAAGGCGGCGGTGTTGAGCACCTCGCGCCAGATGTCCCAGACCGCCTGCTCGGTCTCGTCGCGCGGCATGACGCGCGACGCGGCCAGGACCGGGGCGTCGTCGATCGATGCGTCGTCCGGGCCGACGCGCTCGACCGCGGCCTGCACGGCCAGGGAGCCGTCCATGAACCGGCTGCGACACAGGCCGCGCTGGATCTTGCCGCTGGAGCTGCGCGGCAGCGAACCCGAACGCACCAGCACCACGGTCTCCACCGGCAGGCCGTGGGTCTCGCCGATCGCGCGCCGCACGGCGGCCGCGATGGCGTCGGCATCTAGGTCGGCCACGCGGCGCTCGGTCTCCAGCACGAGCACCAGCGCCTCGCCGTCGGGACCGTCGACCGAGAACGCCGCGCCGTAGCCCGGCCGCAGCGCCGCATCGGCATGCTCGGCGGTCCATTCGAGATCCTGCGGGTAATGGTTGCCGCCGTGGACGATCACCAGGTCCTTCGAACGGCCGGTGACGAACAGCTCGCCCTCGTGCATGAAGCCGAGGTCGCCGGTGCGCAGGAAGGGGCCGTCGCCGTCGGCGAGCCGGGCGCCGAACACCTCGCGCGAGCTCTCCGGCTGGCGCCAGTAGCCGTCGCCGACGCTCGGCGAACGGACCCAGATCTCCCCGACCGCATCGGCGGGGGAGCGGCGGGCCTGCGCCGCGTCCTCGGCGTCGACGATGACGATGACGATGTCGGTACCCGCGAGCGGCCGGCCGCAGCCCACGAGCCGCCGCGACGAGGCGGGGTCGGCGCCGACGCGCCCGCGCACGAGCTCGGCGGCATCGACCGGGAGCAGGCGCGGCGCCCGGCGCACGCCGTTCTCGTCCTTGTTCACGCCGCTCACGCCCACGACCGTTTCGGCGAGTCCGTAGAGCGGCATGAAGGCCTCGGCGCGCATGCCGGCGGCGCCGAAGACCGAGAGCACCTGCGCCACCGTGTCGGCGCGGATGGGTTCGGCCCCGCAGTTGAGCGACACCAGCGCCGACAGGTCCGGCCCCGGACGGTCCGGGTCCGCACGGGCTTCCAGCGCGCGCAGGCAGGCCACGTAGGCCGAAGCGGGTGCGCCCGAATGCGTGATGCGCAGCGAAGAGAGTGCATCCAGCCAGCGCAGCGGCCGGCGCAGGAAGGTCAGCGGCGACATCAGCCAGCTGGTCGCCCCGCGGCACAGCGGCGCGATCACGCCGTGCACCAGGCCGTAGTCGTGAAAGTGCGGCAGCCAGGTCAGCACGCGGCTCTCGGGCGTGCCATGGCAGGCGTCGTCCAGCGCAGCCACGTTGGCGAGCACCTGGGCATGCGTGAGCCGCACGCCGCGCGGCGCCATGGTCGAGCCAGAGGTGTACTGCAGATAGGCCAGCGAGGCGCCCGTCGCCGTGGCGGACGCAACGCCTTGCGGAACGTCCGCCTCCGGCAGGCCGGCCAGCGACCGCCACGGTGCGAGCGCGAACGTCGCCGGATCGAACACCGCCCGCGCCGCGTCGATGACCGCGTCCGGGGCCAGCACCAGCGCGGCGGCGGTGTCTTCCATGATGCCGCGCAGGCGCGGCGCGGCGCGCAGCAGGCGCACCGGATCGGGTGCCGGCACCGGCACCGCGACGCAGTCGGCCAGCAGGCAGGCCCAGAACGCGCGCACGAAATCCAGGCCCGGCGGAAACGCCAGCAGGACCCGTCCGCCCGCAGGCACGACGGCGCGCAACCGCGCAGCCAGGACGCGGCATTCGTCGCCGAGCCGGGCGAAGGTCAGGGAATCGGCGGTGGAGAGGTCATCGCGCAGGAAGACATAGGCGAGACGGCTGCCGCCGGTCTCACATTGCGCGTGAAAAACACGAGGCAGGAAATCTGAACGCAAGGAACGGCCTTGAGAAGTGGGTCGCGTGGCCATGGCCATCTGCAGTCTGACGAACGAGTCTATCTTTAACTTTTTAAAACAAAAATAACATCTCGATTCATTTGGGCAATTTCTCCTCTTCCTGTTCGCGCCACAGCGCTTCGACCGCACGGGCACGGGTGTCGAGGATCGACGCCTCGTAGTGATCGATCGTCATGTTGCCACCCTGCGACGCCAGCGCCTGTGCGGCCTTCAGGCGATCGCGCGCCGCGGCGTAGTCGAAGATGGCGACGTTGGCTTCGGCATCGGAGCGCACCGCGCGTACCGTGTCGCCCTGCGCGTCGTAGAGGGCGGCCAGCGTGTGCCAGGCCAGCGCATCGCGCGGGTGCGCCGCGACCCGGTCGCGCAGCGGCGCGATCATCGGCTCCGGCCGGCGCAGCGCGACCGCCGCCTGCGCCGCGAGGATCAGTTCCGGCCGCTCGCGCGGCGCGGGCGTGCCGAGCAGCGCCGCCGCCTTCGCCGCGGCGCCGGCGGCGAGCTCGATCTCCGCCGACAGCAGCCGGGCGAGTCGCGCGGCCGCGGGGTCGTCCCGGGCGACGGGCTCCAGGCGCTCGGCAAACGCGCGGGCCGAGGCGTTCTCGCGCAGTTCGAGCGCCGACAGCGCCGCCGCGTACAGCATGCCCGCCTGCCGCGCCCGCGACTGGCGCGAGAAATCGCCGCTCGACGGCGCGGCGGCGACGATCCACTGCCGCAGCACGTCGACGCCCGGACGCGTGAGCACCCGGGCGCGCGCCGCGATCAGCGCGTGCTGCATCGTGACGGCGGCGACCGGGCGCCCCGGGGTCGACGGTGCGCCGGCGGCCGGCTCGCGGAACTGGAACCGAGCCTGCATGTCGGAGATGCGTTCGCTGTTGAGCGGGTGGCTGCGCAGGTACGGATAGGAGCCGTTGTCGTTCAGGCGCGAGGCGTACTGCAGCTTCTCGAACATCGACGCCGCGCCCTCGGGCGCGAAGCCGGCCTGGGTCATGACGCCGAAGCCGACGCGGTCGGCCTCGCGCTCCATGTCGCGCGAGAAGTCGAGCTGGTTCTGCATCGCCATCGCCTGCGTGCCCATCACCACCGCCTGGCCGGCGTCGCCGCTGCGGCTCTTGGCGGCGGCCACCATGCCCAGCACCATCGCCGCCAGCAGGATCGGCAGCTGCCGGCTCTGCCGCGACATCATCCGCGCGATGTGGCGCTGCGTGACGTGCGAGAGCTCGTGGCCGAGCACCGTGGCGAGCTCGTCGCTGCTGTCGGTCGCCGCGATCAGCCCCAGGTGCAGGCCCAGGTAGCCGCCGGGCAGCGCGAAGGCGTTGATGCTGCGGTCGCGCCCGAGCAGCAGCGTCCAGGCGAAGCGCTCGTCGAGCTCGGGCGTGAGGTCGCCGCGCGTGCGGGCGGCGGCGAGCAGGCGCGTCCAGATGCCCTGCACGTAGTCGACCAGCACCGGATCGTCGATGAAGTCCGGGTCGCGGTAGAGCTCGCGCGCGATCTGGTCGCCCAGCCGGCGCTCGGCGCTGGCCGTCATCTCGCCGCCGTCGCCCATGCCGGGCAGGGCCTGGGCATGCACCGGCGACACGACCGGCAGCAGCGCCTGGGATGCGATCAGCACCGCGACGCAGGCGCGGCGCAGCCCGCAAGCGACTCGGCCGGAGGAAGGGGTGGGGGCGGGACGCATCGCCTCGTATGATGCACAACCCCCTGTTTTGTTCACCTTCGCACCCGGCGAATCCTGGAGTCCCATGAGTCCACTCACCCATTTCGACGCCCAGGGCCAGGCCCACATGGTGGACGTCGGCGGCAAGGCGTCGACCCGCCGCGTGGCCGTCGCGACCGGCCGCATCGAGATGCTCGCCACCACGCTGGCGCTGATCGAATCGGGCACCGCCAAGAAGGGCGACGTGCTCGGCATCGCCCGCATCGCCGGCATCCAGGCCGCCAAGAAGACCAGCGACCTGATCCCGCTGTGCCACCCGCTGGCGCTCACGCGCGTGGCGGTCGCCTTCGCGATGGTCGAACGCGATCCCGACGCCGACGGCGACCTCGACGCCGTGCCGCAGGTGACCTGCACCGCGACGGTGGAGACGGTCGGGCCGACCGGCGTGGAGATGGAGGCGCTGACGGCGGTGCAGGTCGCGCTGCTGACCATCTACGACATGTGCAAGGCGGTGGACCGCGGCATGCGGATCACGGACGTGCGGGTGCTGGAGAAGCACGGGGGGAAGTCGGGGAGCTGGGTGGTGGAGTGAGCCCGGGGGCCTTCAGGCACTCCCGGGCCGGTCCCAGGGCGGCACGGGCTGCCACGACGAACTCAGCAGATCGACGAACGCCTTGACGCGCGGCGGCAGCAGCTTACGCACCGGATAGACGATCGACAGCGGCTCGCCGTCGACCGCGTGGGCGGCGAGCACCGGCACCAGCCGGCCGCTGCGCAACTCGTCGGACAGCAGGAAGGTCGCCAGTTGGCCGATGCCCAGTCCCGCCGTCGTCGCGTCGCGCAGCGCCTCGGCCTGCGTCGACGTGAAATTGCCGCCGACCCGGACCGCTCGCTGGACGCCGTCGACCTGGAAGCGCCACTCGGCGGTGCGCCCGCCGTGCTCGAACGCGAGGCAGTTGTGCCCGGCGAGGTCGTCGGGCGTGGCGGGAACGCCGTGACGTGCCAGATACGCGGGCGATGCGCAGGTCACGAGCCGGTGCGGCGCGATCGTGCGGCTGACGAGGCCGCTGTCGACCCGGTGCCCGACGCGCACGGCGACGTCGATGCCCTCCTCGATCAGGTCGACGTAGCGGTCGTTGAAACTGATGTTGACGCTGACCAGCGGCCACCGGCGCATGTAGGCCTGGACGACCGGCAGGATCTGCAGGCGCCCGAGCGACACCGGCACGTCGATGCGCAGCCGCCCGGCCGGCACCGTGGCGCGCGCCGTCATCGACGCCTCGGCCGCCTCCAGCGCCTGCAGGATCTCCACGCACTGCCGGTAGAACACCAGGCCCTCGTCCGTCGGCGTGACGCTGCGCGTCGTGCGCTGCAGCAGACGCACGCCCAGGCGGGCCTCCAGCCGCGCGATCCGCTTGCCGACCGTCGACCGCGACAGCCCCAGCTGCTCGGCCGCGACGGTGAAGCTGCGCGCGTCGGCGGCGCGGACGAAAGCCAGGGTGTCTTCGATGCGTTGGGCGTTCATGAGGGGTGGGAGGCCCGGCGGGCCTCCGGCCCATCATGTCATCACGTCGCCGTCACGTGGCGAGTTGGCCGGTCAGGAGCAGGCCGCGCACGTCCTCGCCGACCTGATTGACGGCGCCGAGCCGCTCGATCAGCTGGGCCGGCCGGCTGCCGCGCAGGCCGGCGAGCGTCAGGCGCTTGTCGCGCACATAGGTGTAGACGCCGCTGACGGCGAACGCGCTCGCGTGGGCCACGTGGGTCGCCAGGCCTTCGCTGGCCCGGGCGAAGCGGTCGGAGGCGTAGAACTTCCGGCGCTCCAGCGGCGAGGCGAACGCCAGCTCCAGGATCGCGACCAAACAGCGCTCTTCGGGCACGACATGGTCGACGTTCGGTGCGGGCGGTGCCGGCTTGGCGTTGTCGTAGGTCTCGGGCAGGTGCATGCGCACCTTCAGCACCGCATCGTCGGCGGCCAGCGCGCGGGCGAGCCGTTCGATGCAGGCGCCGAAAGCGGCCGCATCGCCGTGGGCGGCGCCGAAATGCACGTGCATCCGGTCGAGGCCGTCGTCGGCGTTGGGCGACGGCTCGGCCACCCGGTCCACCAGCGTGGTCGAGCCGGTCGGCAGCGCATAGGCCACGGTCGCGGCGAACATGTTCTGCTCGTCGGCGAACAGGATCGGGCAGGCCGCGTCGAACAGCGCCTGGTCCTCGGCCGAATGGAAGCCGATCTCGACGCCGCCGTCGAGCGCGTAGCCGTCGAACG
>JAKONL010000029.1 GCA_022701965.1 Burkholderiaceae bacterium
GGACCCGTCGCACCTGTTCGGCACGCCGACGCTCGCCGGCGTCGGCAGGAACGTCGGCACCTACACGGCCACGCCCACGGGCGTCTGGTCCGACCAGCAGGGCTACCTCATCACCTTCGTCGGCGCCACCACGACCGTGACCCCGGCCACGCTGATCGTCACCGCCGCCGGCGGCACCCAGGTCTACGACGGCACGCGCAACGCCGTGGTCTCGCTCTCGAGCAACGCCATCGCCGGCGACCAGCTCACGCTCGGCCGGGGCGCCGCGCTGATGGCCGACAAGAACGTCGGCACCGGCAAGGCCGTCACGGTCTCGGACATCTCCCTGAGCGGCGCGGACGCCGGCAACTACGTCCTGGCCAGCACCGTCGCCAACACCACCACGACGGTCACGCCGGCCACCCTGATGGTGACGGCCACGGGCGGCACGCAGGTCTACGACGGAACCCGCAACGTCGCGATCACGCTCTCGAGCAACGCCATCGCGGGCGACCAGCTCGCGCTCGACAAGGCTTCGGCGCTGATGGCCGACAAGAACGTCGGCGCCGGCAAGGCCGTCACGGTCTCGGGCATCGCCCTCGGCGGCGCGGACGCCGGCAACTACGTGCTGGCCAGCACCGTGGCGAACACCACCGCGACCGTGACGCCGGCCACGTTGAACGTGAGCGCCAGCGCCGCCAGTCAGCGACCGACCAACGGCCGGAACGTCGATGTCGCGCTCCAGGGCGATCCGATCGGCGGCGACGTGGTGGCGGTCGGCCGCAGGGAGGCCACGGTGGCCGACGGCAGTCCCGGCCCCGGCCGGACGGTGACGGTCACGGGGCTCGCCCTGTCGGGCCCGGACGCCGGCAACTACGTGCTGGCCAGCGACACGGCCACGACGACGGTCGACATCCTCCCGCCCTTGACCACCGTCGTGGTGGAACCGCCTCCTTCGTCGGTCGCCCCGGTGCCCGGGACGCTCCCGGCCACGATCGTGGCCGGCCCGATGCCGGACGACGGCGTGATCGCGCGGGCGGTGCAGGTGCCGGAGGCATTGCGCGCAGAGGGCATCGCCATGGTGCGGCTCATGTCGATTCCACCGGCCTCCGGTGCCGGCGAAGCGGCCGGTCCGGGCTCGCAAGCCGTGTTCGTCTACGCGACGCCCACCGGATCGGTCGGCCGCAGCATCGATCTCGACGAGGTCCGCTCCATCGCCCAGGTGCCTTCGGAGACGCCCCTGACCGTGCCCGTCGCCGATGCCCGGTTCGTGTCGCTCCTGGACGGCGGTGTCCGCCTGCCCAAGGGCGTGCGCCAGCAGTTCTTCGCCAGCTCTTCCTCGACCCGTTGAACAACCCGCATCAAAAGATGAAAAACAATCTGTTCGAACTGTCCACGCTCGCGCTGCTCCTCGGCGCGACCCTCCACGCCTCGGCGGCGTCGCCCCCGGGCATCGGTGAAGTGCTGCAGCAGGCGAGCCCGGCCGCGGAGCTGCCGTCGAAGGCCACGCCGTTGCCCCGGATCGAAGGAAAGCCCGCCGACGAAGGGCCGCTGAGCGTGCTGCCGGGCAACCTCCCGAGCATCGCCGTCCGCGGCTTCCAGTTCACCGGGAACGACGTCTACACGCAAGCGGAGCTGCACCCGCTGGTGCGGGACGCCGAGGGCAGGGAACTCACCATCGCGCAGCTCGACGACGTGGCCACGCGCATCACGCGGCGCTACCGGGACGCGGGCTATTTCGTCGCCCGTGCGTATGTGCCGGCCCAGGAGATCGTCGACGGGCAGGTGCGCATCCGGGTGATCGAAGGCCGTTACGGCGACTTCAACCTCGACCACCGGGGTCGTCTGAAGAAGGAGACGGCGCAGGCGATCCTGGAAACGGCCAGGGAGCGCGACGTCGTGTCGTTGGACACGCTCGAACGCGCCATGCTCGTGCTCAACGACACGCCCGGCGTCCATGTCACGCGGGTGTCGGTGAGTCCGGGAGCCCGGGTCGGCACCTCCGACTTCAACGTGGCGACCGAACCCACACCGGAGTTCGTCGGTGCCGCCGTCATCGACAACTACGGCAGCGTCTACACGGGCAGGAACCGCCTGAGCCTCGCCGGTGCATGGGACGGCGTCAGCGGCAACGGCGATCGCCTGGACATCGCCGCCTTGACCACCGGCCACGCGGGACTCGCCAGCGGCAGGCTGGGGTACGGGCGCCTCCTGACGCCAGGTGGCCTGCGAGGCGAGTTCGCGCTTTCGCGCACGACCTACAGCCTCGGAAACATCTATTCGTCGCTCGACGCCGTCGGACATGCCGAGAGCGTGTCGGGTCAGTTGACGTATCCGCTCGTCCTGACCGGCACCGACCGCCTCACGGCCAGCTGGGGCGGCTTCCACACCGGTCTGGTGGACGAGATCCGCAGCACCGGCGTGCGCCTGCCGAAGTCGGTCGCCGCGGTCACCGGAGGCCTGGAATACGCCGGCATCGGCCCGGCGACGGCGACGCAGGCCGGCGCGCTGCTGACCCTCGGCAGCCTCGACATCCGCGATGCGAACGCCCGGGCCGCCGATGCGGCCGGCGCCGACTCGCACGGCACCTTCTCGAAGCTCGGACTGCATGCGGAGCATCGCCGGATGCTGCCCCTTGAGATCCAGCTGGACATGCGACTGCGGGCGCAGGCGACCCTCTCCGGGAAGAGCCTGGACGGCAGTCAGAAGATGGCCGTCAGCGGATCGGACGGCGTGGCCGCCTATGCGCCCGGCGAACTGCTCGGCGATTCGGGCGCGGTGGTCCGCTTCGCGCTGAGTCGCTCGTTCCGGCTGAACGACACCGTGAGCATCGCGCCGAGCATCTTCGTGGACGAAGGCCGGGCCCGCAATCGCTACGCCATGGCCGGCGTCACGCGCGAACGCAGCCTCGGCGACGCCGGCCTGGGGATCGCGGCCCGCTGGCGCACCGCGACCCTGAGCCTGCAGTGGATCGCCCGCACCCACGGCGGCGACGCCGTGTCGGAGCCCGTGTCGAAGCACCGGGTGCTCGGCCAGCTGTCGGTCGGCTTCTGAGCCTCGACGGGCGCGTCCCGGTGCGCCTCCGACCGCGACGTCGCCGTCAGCGCAGCGCCTGCCGCAGCCAGTCGACGAACGCCGCGCATTCCCAGCGCTCCAGCGTGCCCGGCCGCCAGCACAGGAAGTAGTCGTGCGGCGAGCGCACACTCGCGCGCGAGAGCCGCACCAGCCGGCCGCTGTCGAGCCAGGCCTGCCCCAGGCGCAGCCGCATCAGCGCGACGCC
>JAKONL010000087.1 GCA_022701965.1 Burkholderiaceae bacterium
CGCTGTCGCGGTAGTCGCAGGCGCCGGCCAGCGACGGGGCGATGTCGCGCCACATCGAGAGCGAGCGCAGGCTCAGCGCGAGTTCGGCCGGGTTGTCGTCCATCACGACGAGGTGGCCCATGCCCGCGGCGGTCGCGCCGCCTCGCCGGTCGTCGAGGACCAGCACGTCGAGGCCGGCCAGCGCCAGCGCGTGCGCGCAGGCCGCGCCGACGATGCCGGCTCCGACGACGATGATGTCGGCGTCCATGCTCAGAGCCGGATGCCCCAGCCGAAGGGGTCGCCCGCCTCGATCAGCAACGTCGCCTCGGCGCTCATGTGGGCGCGGCCCCGGATCGTAGGAATCACCCGGCCCGCCTCGCCGTGGACGTAGCTGGCCTCGAATTCGCTGCCGATCACGCTGGCCTGGCGCCAGACCTCGCCGGGTTGCAGCTTGCCGTCGGCCGCCAGGCAGGCGATCTTGGCGCTGGTGCCGGTGCCGCACGGCGAGCGGTCGTAGGCGTTGCCCGGACACAGCACGAAGCTGCGGCTGTCGGCGACCGTGTCGTCGGCGAACAGCTCGACGTGGTCGATCTCCGCGCCCCCCGCGCCGGTGATGCCTTGTGAAGCGAGCGCCTCGCGCACCGTGCCGGCGTAGGAGGTGAGGGCGGCCAGATGGCCGCTGTCGACCCGCTGGCCGTGATCGCTGCACAGGAAGAACCAGTTGCCGCCCCAGGCCACGTCGCCCGACACCACGGCACCGTCGCCGAGCGCCACCTGCACGCGGTGGAGGTGGCGGTACGCGGGCACGTTGCGCACGCTCACCGCGCCGTCTTCGTGCAGCGTCGCCGTGACGGTGCCGACCGGCGTCTCGATGCGGTGCTCGCCCGGTGCGATGCGACCCATGTGCGCCAGCGTGACGACCAGGCCGATCGTGCCGTGGCCGCACATCCCGAGGTAGCCGCTGTTGTTGAAGAAGATCACGCCGGCGGCGGCGTCCGGCGAGACCGGCTCGCACAGCAGCGCGCCGACGATCACGTCGCTGCCGCGCGGCTCCAGCACGGTGGCGCAGCGCCACGCGTCGTGATCGCGCGCCAGCACCGCGCAGCGCTCGGCCATGCTGCCGCGGCCGAGGTCGGGAAAGCCGCCGACCACGAGTCGGGTGGGTTCGCCGCCCGTGTGCGAGTCGATGACCTCGATGCGTTGCATTCGGTGCCGTCCCGTTTCAGTAGCTCGCCAGCGGAACCGGTACCGCGTTCTTGAACGTGAAGACCGTGATCGGCGCCTGCTTCATGTTGCCCTTCTCGTCGTAGGCATAGGTCGCCGCGACGCCCTTGTAGGAGGTCCTGTAGATCTCCGCGCCCACCTTGTCGGGGTCGATGGAGCCGGCCTTCTGCATCGACTGGCCGATGAACATCAGCTGGTCGTAGTAGGAGGCGGCGTAGGCGTCTGCATCGACGTTGAAGCGCTGCTTGAATTTGGCCTTGAACGCCGGACCGGACGCGGCTTTCTCGAGGATCGACCCGCCCTGGGCGCAGAACACCAGGTCGTTGACCGCGTCGCCGCCGAGCTTGCCGGTGACCGGGCTGCAGACGGTGTCGCCGCCGAGCAGCTTGCCGGGCACGGTGAGCTGCTTCATCTGTCGCGCCATGGGCGCGGCCTGCGGCGCATAGCCGCCGAAGAAGATCGCCTCCGGCGCCTTGGCCTTCATGTTGGTCAGGATGGCGGTGAAGTCGACCGCCTTGTCGGTGGTGAATTCCTGCGCGACCACGGTGAGGCCCTGGGTCTTCGCCTCCTTGGTGAATTCCTCGGCCAGGCCCTGGCCGAAGGCGGTGCGGTCGTCGATGACGCCGACCTTCTTCACGTTGAGCACCTTGGCCGCGTAGACGGCCATGGCACCGCCGATCTGGTTGTCGCTGGCGATGATGCGGAACAGGTTCTTGTAGCCGCCCTGGGTGACCTTGGGATTGGTGCCCACGGTCGAGAGCAGCACGCCGCCTTCGTTGTAGACCCGCGAGGCCGGAATGGCCACGCCGGAGCAGTACGGCCCCATGACGAACTTGACGCCGTCGTCGACGAACTTCTGCGCCACGGCCACGCCGCTCTTGGCGTCGCACTGGTCGTCCTCGGAGACGAGCTCGAACTTCAGCGTCCTGCCGCCGACGGCGATCTTCTTCGCGTTGAGCTCCTCCACCGCCAGGCGCAGGCCGTTCTCGTTGTCCTTGCCGGCGAAGGCGTTGGCGCCGGACAGCGGGCCGCTGTGGCCGATCTTCACGACCTGTTCCTGCGCGCCCGCGTGGCCCGCGAAAGCGAGTGCCATCAGGCCGACGAGCGGAATCATTCTGGATTGCGTGTTCATGTTTGCTCCTGGAGTGGGTGCCGTCAGAAAAACGACGACGACTTTTACATCACCGACCGGTACTGGGCAGGGCGCGAATCGAGCGCTTTCTGAACGATCTTTTCGATAAGTGCGCGCTCCTCGCCGATCAGCGGCAGACGCGGACGGCGCATGTGCTCGGTGCCGACGCCGGCGAGCAGGTCGATCAGCTTGAGGTTCTGCACCAGCTTGGTCGACACGTCCAGGTGCAGCATCGGCGTCATCCACTGGTAGAGCGGCAGCGCCTCGGCGAAGCGGCCGGCCTTCATCAGGTCGTAGAGGGCCACGGTCTCGCGCGGAAAGGCGCAACCCACGCCCGCGAGCAGGCCGTCGGCACCGAGCGCGAGCGCCTCGTAGGCGAGGTCGTCCACGCCGCAGAAGATCTGGTAGCGGTTGCCCAGCAGGATGCGCAGGTCGGTGATGCGGCGGATGTTGTCGGTGCTCTCCTTGATGGCGGCGATCCACTTGCAGTCGGCCAGCTCCAGCATGTGCTCGGGCTTGAGGTCGACGCGGTACGCAACGGGGTTGTTGTAGACCATCACTGGCTTCTGGGCCGCCTCGGCCATGGTGCGCACGTTCTGCATGGCCTCGCGGGCGTCGGCGACGTAGATCACCGACGGCATGACCATGTAGCCGGCGACGCCCAGCGCGTTGGCGCCCTCGATGTAGCGCAACGCGTCGCGCGTGCGGGTCTCCGACACGTTCGCGAGTACCGGGATGCGGCCGTCGGCGGCTTCCAGCGCGATCTTCGCGACGGTCAGTTTCTCCTCCAGCGACAGCGTGCTGGCTTCGCCGAGCGAGCCGCAGGTGACCAGGCCGTGGATGCCGTTCCTGATCTGGAAGTCGATGTGGCGGGCGGTGCCCTCGGCATCGATGCTCTCGTCGGCATGGAACTTGGTCGTGATGGCGGGAAAGATGCCTTCCCAGGGTTTGTCGGTGGCGAAGCTGGAGGCGGTCATGGGCGGTTCCTGGAGCGGGGAGGGTGACGTGACGAAGGATCTAAATATATTTGCAAGATATTGAAGATATCCTGGGTGTGGATTAAGCAGTTCGCGTGCCATGTGGTTCCATTGGTGGAAACCCCGTGTCTGCGTGCCATTCGCCCCGACTTGGGTGTGGCCCGCGCCGTGCGGGTGCGGAGCGCGCACCGTTTTGACGGGAAAGGCGCTCAACCGATAATGCGGGGTTGTTCCGGTCGCCCTCCGGCCGCTCCATTCCTGAAGACTCTCGACCTCATGACCACGATCACGCCCACCGGCGCACCCATGTCCGTCGCGGACATCCGCAAGACCTTCCTCGACTTCTTCGCGTCCAAGGGCCACACGATCGTCGCGTCGAGCCCGCTGGTGCCGGGCAACGACCCGACGCTGATGTTCACGAACTCCGGCATGGTCCAGTTCAAGGACGTGTTCCTGGGCGAGGACAAGCGCCCCTACGTGCGCGCGACCTCCGTCCAGGCCTGCCTGCGGGCCGGCGGCAAGCACAACGACCTGGAAAACGTCGGGTACACCGCGCGCCACCACACCTTCTTCGAGATGCTGGGCAATTGGAGCTTCGGCGACTACTTCAAGCGCGAATCGCTCAAGTGGGCCTGGGAACTGCTGACCGAGGTCTACAAGCTGCCGGCCGAGCGTCTGCTCGCCACCGTCTACGAGGAAGACGACGAGGCCTTCGACATCTGGACGAAGGAGATCGGCCTGCCGCCCGAGCGCGTGATCCGCATCGGCGACAACAAGGGCGGTCGCTACAAGTCCGACAACTTCTGGATGATGGCCGACACCGGCCCGTGCGGCCCGTGCAGCGAGATCTTCTACGACCACGGTCCGCACATCGCCGGCGGCCCGCCCGGCAGCCCCGAGGAGGATGGCGACCGCTTCATCGAGATCTGGAACAACGTGTTCATGCAGTTCGACATGGCCGCCGACGGCAGCGTCACGAAACTGCCCGCGCCTTGCGTCGATACCGGCATGGGACTGGAGCGCCTGGCCGCCATCCTGCAGCACGTGCACAGCAACTACGAGATCGACCTGTTCGACGCGCTGGTCAAGGCCGCCGCCCGCGAGACCGGCACGACCGACCTCGGCAACAACAGCCTGCGCGTGATCGCCGACCACATCCGCGCCACCGCGTTCCTCGTGACCGACGGCGTGATCCCGTCGAACGAGGGCCGCGGCTACGTGCAGCGCCGCATCGTGCGCCGCGCGATCCGCCACGGCTACAAGCTCGGGCAGAAGAAGCCGTTCTTCCACAAGCTGGTGCCCGACCTGGTGGCGCTGATGGGCGATGCGTATCCGAAGCTGGTGGCGGACGAGGCGCGGATCACGGCCGTGCTGAAGTCGGAGGAGGAGCGGTTCTTCGAGACCCTGGCCAACGGCATGGAGATCCTCGACGCGGCCCTGGCCGGAGATGCGAAGACGCTGCCCGGCGACGTCGCCTTCAAGCTGCACGACACCTTCGGCTTTCCGCTCGACCTGTCGGCCGACGTCTGCCGCGAACGCGGCGTGAGCGTCGACGAAGCCGGCTTCAACGCCGCCATGGAAAAGCAGAAGGCGGCCGGTCGCGCCGCCGGCAAGTTCAAGATGGACCGCAACGTCGACTACGCCGGCAGCGGCAACGTCTTCACCGGCTACGAGCATCTGGAAGAACAGGCGACGGTCGTCGCGCTGTACTTCGAAGGCACTTCGGTGCAGCAGCTGGCTGAAGGGCAGTCCGGCATCGTCGTGCTCGACACCACGCCGTTCTATTCGGAGAGCGGCGGCCAGGTCGGCGACCAGGGCACGATCGGCGCCGAGGGCGTGCAGTTCGGCGTCGAGGACACGCAGAAGATCAAGTCCGATGTTTTCGGCCATCACGGCACGCAGGTGCAGGGCACGCTCAGGGTCGGCGATGCCGTCGCTGCCGCGGTCGACGGCGAGCGCCGGCACGCCACGCAGCGCAACCACAGCGTGACCCACCTGATGCACAAGGCGCTGCGAGAGGTGCTCGGCGCGCACGTGCAGCAGAAGGGCTCGCTGGTCGATGCCGACAAGACGCGCTTCGACTTCGCGCACGGCGCGGGCGTCACGCCCGCCCAGGTGTTGGAGATCGAGAAGCGTGTGAACGCCGAGATCCTGCTGAACGAGCCGACCGTGATCCGCACGATGGCCATCGAGGAGGCGCAGAAGACCGGCGCGATGATGCTGTTCGGCGAGAAGTACGGCGAGAGCGTGCGCGTGATCGACATCGGCACGAGCCGCGAACTCTGCGGCGGCACGCACGTGCGGCGCACCGGCGACATCGGCCTGTTCAAGGTGACGAGCGAAGGCGGCGTGGCCGCGGGCGTGCGGCGCATCGAGGCGGTGACCGGCGAACGCGCGCTGGCCTATCTGCAGGAACTCGAATCGACCGTGCAGAGCGTGGCTGCGACGCTGAAGACGCCACCGGTCGAGGTGCAGACGCGTCTGGCGCAGATGATGGACCAGGTGAAAGCGCTGGAGCGCGAGATCGGCGCGCTCAAGGGCAAGCTGGCGTCGTCGAAGGGCGACGAGCTCGTCACGCAGGCGATCGACGTCGGCGGCATCAAGCTGCTGGTGGCGAAGCTCGACGGCGGCGATGCGAAGACGCTGCGCGACACCATGGACAAGCTCAAGGACAAGCTGAAGAACGCGGTGATCGTGCTGGCCGTGGCCGACGGCGCCAAGGTGCAGATCGCGGCGGGCGTGACGGCCGATGCGGTCGGCAAGGTCAAGGCCGGCGAGCTGGTCAACTTCGTCGCGCAGCAGGTCGGCGGCAAGGGTGGCGGCAAGGCGGACATGGCGATGGCCGGCGGCACCGATGCGGGCGCGCTGCCGGCGGCGCTGGCCTCCGTGCACGGCTGGGTGACCGAACGGGTGAGCGAACGCGCCTGACGCGGGCGCCGCTGCGCCGTGTCAGTCGAGCCGCCCGCTCACCAGCGCGGCGGCCGCGGCCCGGGTCTCCACACCCAGCTTCTCGAAGATGTGCTCCAGGTGCTTGTTCACCGTGCGCGGGCTGGTGCCGAGGATGTCGCCGATGTCCCGGTTGGTCTTGCCCTTGGCCAGCCAAGAGAGCACCTCGGTCTCGCGCGGCGTGAGGGCGGCATCGGCCAGGCGCGACGAATTGCCCGCGCCGTCGCGCTGGACGGCCAGCAGCAGCATGGTCTCGCCCAGCGAGGCGACGCCGAGGTTGCGCACCGACAGGCGCGTGCCGGCGGCCGTGACGACGACGGCCGACGCGCCCGGCTGCAGCGCCGGTGCGATGGTCGCCGGCAGCAGGCCGGGCGCGCTCGGCTCGCCCAGCGAATGCAGCCAGAGCGCGGCCTGCGGCGAACGCCAGGCGATGCGTTCGCGCGCGTCGACGAAGACCACGCCCATTCCCGCCACGTCGACCGCGTCGCGCGCCATTCGCGTGATGCGGGCGTTGCGCGCGTGCGTGTGCAGCCGTGCCAGTACCTCCTGCGCGCGGATCGGCTTGACGACGTAGTCGACGCCGCCGCACTCGAAACCCTCGACCACGTTCGCGGTCTCGGACATGCCGGTCATGAACAGCACCGGTATGTGCGCCAGCGCCGGGTCGGCCTTGATGCGCCGGCAGGTATCGAAGCCCGAGAGCCCGGGCATCAGGCAGTCGAGCAGGATCGCGTCGGGCACGACGAGTTCGAGGCGCTGCAGGGCGGCGTTGCCGTCGGCCGCGACGAGGACGGTGTAGCCGCTCGCCTCGAGCGTGTCGCACAGCATGCCCAAGCTGCTGGGGGCGTCGTCCACCACCAGCACCACGGGGCGGTCGGATTCAGTGGTCGAGGGTGTCGGCATCGTCGGTCAGCGCCTTGCGGATGTCTTCGAGTTCGAAGCGGTTGGCCATGCCGCGCAGCCAGGTGCAGGTGGCGGCGAGGCGGGGGTCGCCGGCGGCGAGGCGGTCGAGTGCCTGGTGCATGCCGCGCACGTGGCCGATCTGCACCAGGCGCATCAGTTCGGCGCGATCGTCCTCCGAGAGCGACAGCCGTGGCGGCCGCGAGGCCTTCGCTTCGGGCGGGGCGGCACCGCTCGGCGCCAGCCACTGGA
>JAKONL010000097.1 GCA_022701965.1 Burkholderiaceae bacterium
CGAGCTCGATCCGGATGCCGGGGCTCGCGCGCACGAACGAAGAGATGTCCGCCGGCAGGAATTGCGTCACCGCCGAAGTGTTGGCCCACAGCCGGACGACGCCGAGCAGGCCGGTCGCATGGTCCGACAGGTCGGCGGCGAGCTGATCGACGTCGCTGAGGATGCGCTGCGCATGCACATGGAGCGCCTGCCCGGCCACGGTCAGGGTGACGCCGCGCGAATGCCGCTCGAGCAGCGCGGCACCCACCGTCGCTTCGAGGTCGGCGATGCGCTTGCTGGCGGCGCCGACGGCCAGGTTGGCCAGCTGGGCCCCCTTGCTGATGCTGCCGCTGCGGGCCACGAGGTTGAAGAGCGACAGCGAGAACAGGTTCAGCCGATGAAGGTTCACGGAGCGTGGAAGCGTGGAGGTGACAAGCGATGGCGCGTCGCCACCGCGTGCGGACGAGTCGGCACGTCGGATATCATCCCGCCCCCGGATCAATCCGAACCGTTCAATTCTTCAGTTGGCTTCTGATCATACACCAAAGTTTGCAGTGTGTGTTTTTATTTGTGTACCTTAGTAAAAAAGACTTAATCCACAGGGAAAGCGCTCGATGCCGGTACGGACGTCCGTATCTCGCGGTGTTCGGTGCGCTGTGCCTTTCGCTAGGCGCTCGCGCGCAGACCGCTTCTGCTCCGCAGCCGTTTGTCGAGGAGCAACGCCAGCAGGAGCGCGAACGCGCCCTGCGCGAACGTCAGGAGCGCGGCGCGGATGCCCGCATCCCGGTCGATGCGAAACCCGCGGCCGGCCGCCTTCCGCTGTCGGAGAGCCCCTGCTTCGTCGTCGACCGGCTGAGCCTGGATGGCGAAATGGCGGCGGACTTCGAGGGCAGCCTGTCTGCCGCTGCCGGCGAGGGAGGTCAGGACTCGCCGATCGGCCGCTGCCTGGGTAGCGAAGGCATCGACATGGTGGTCGCACGTGTGCAGCACGCCATCATCGGGAAGGGTTACACCACCACCCGCGTTCTGGCGGGTCGGCAGGACCTGGGCAGCAGGGTTCTGACGCTGACGCTGATACCCGGGCGGGTCTCAGCGATCCGGTTCGCCCACGCATCGGCCTTGCCGACGAATTTGCGCAGCGCCATCCCGGTGCGACCCGGCGATCTGCTGAATCTGCGTGACGTCGAACAGGGCCTGGAGAACCTCAAGCGACTGCCGACGGTCGATGCCGACATCCGGATCGAGCCGTCCGGCGCGCCCGATGCGCGTCCCGGCGACAGCGACCTGGTCGTCAGGTACAGCCGGAAATTTACGCTGCGCGCGACGCTGAGTGTGGACGACTCGGGCACCGAAGCCACGGGGAAGACCCAGACGGGAATGACCGTGGCCTGGGACGGTCCCTTGGGGCTGAACGATCTGGCCTACGCCAGCCTGAACCACGACGCCTTCAATCACGATGGCCGGGGCACCCGCGGCCAGACGGTTCACTACTCCGTTCCGTTCGGGTACTGGCTTGTCGGCGCGACGGCCAGCCAGAACGCGTACCACCAGTCCGTCGCCGGCCTCGGCGAGAACTATGTCTACGCCGGCGAGACCCGAAACGCCGAGGTCAGGCTGTCCCGGCTGATCTACCGGGACCAGCGCCGCAAGACGACGGCGGCGATCCGGGGCTTCCGGCGAGCGTCGAACAACTTCATCGACGACACGGAAGTCGAAGTGCAGCGCCGCGTCGTGGGTGGGTGGGAGGCAAGCGTCAGCCATCGCGAGTTCGTCGGCGACGCGACCCTGGACGCCACCTTGGCCCATCGCCGGGGCACAGGTGCATTCGGGGCGCTGCCGGCACCCGAGGAACCGTTCGGCGAAGGGACGTCCCGCCTCAAGCTCTGCACGGCGGACGCGAACCTGAACGCGCCTTTCCAGCTCGGTGCGCAGAAGCTGCGCTACGCGGCGTTGTGGCGCGCGCAATGGAACCGCACACCCCTCACGCCGCAAGACCGCTTCGCCATCGGCGGGCGCTACACCGTGCGCGGGTTCGACGGCGAGACCAGTCTCCTGGGCGAGCGCGGCTGGTTGCTGCGCAACGACCTGGGCCTCGCACTCGGGCAGACCGGTGCCGAACTCTATGCCGGCATCGACTACGGCGAGGTCGGCGGGCCTTCCACGCGGAACCTGCCGGGACGTCATCTCGCCGGCGGCGCGCTCGGCGTGAGAGGCGCCTTCAGAAGGCTGAACTACGACGTCTTCATCGGAGCGCCGATCTCTAGGCCCGAGGGGTACCGCACGGCCAAGGTGACCGGCGGGGTCAATTTCAACTACAGCTTCTGAGATGGAGTTTCACAAGGCCCAGCATTTTCCCCAAGTACCTCGTCCGTCCTTCGACACAGATTTCAATCATCAATGAACAACAAGATTTCCTTGGCGCTCTCCGTCCTGTCCCTCGCACTGCTGCAAGCGTGCGGCGGCGGCGGCGGAGACTCCCAGTCTGCAAACACCCTCGAAACGAATGCACCCCCGACCAACGGCGCGCCCACGCAGACCAACACCGGCTCCGTGACCGCTGCGTTCGTCCGTGGCGATCTCTCGCGCTATCTCCTCGCGGGCGTCGGCAGTCAAATCTCCGGCCGGTTGACGACGAGCGTGCAGGCCGAAGGCGGCGCGATGACGACCCTGAACTCCAACGTGTTGAGCGGCACCACGTCCGTCAGGGAGATCAACGGGAACGGTTCCTATGCACTGGGCCGCTGGGCCGCCGGTACCGTCGTGACGTCGACCGGCGCCAGGACCCTGACCGGAACGGACAATCAGGCCTATCACTACATCGCCTTCAACGCGCTGGGCGCACTGCCTGTGTCTGGCAGCGCCACCTGCGATGCAGGCGTGTTCACGGCTCCGACCTATTCGGGTGGTGGCACCAGCACCGTGGCAAGCGGCAGCGCCAGTGGTTCGGCCACTCTGGCCTTCGGCGCGACCGGCGCGATCGTCGGCGGCACCGTGAACGTGACCGCATCCGGCTCGGGTGGCTCGGCCCCCTTGAGCACCACGATTCCGTCGCCGACGAGCGCGGGAGTGACCGGCGCCTACCTGTCCAGCGGTACCGGCGCCTATGTGCAGATCGGTGACGCAGGTTCGAATGCGTACGTCGTGGTCACCAGCTATGTCGCGACCCTTGCCAACGGCGCGCGGTACATCGGTGTCGCCCGGTTCCGCTGCAGCTGATCGACGCGATACCTGTGGGGTCTCCGGCGATACCGGGCCTTGTCCAGTGGAACCGGAGGCTCCCGTCGTCGTTGAGCGCACGCTCTTCATCGGCGGACGCACAGATATAGCGTGGTGGCCCGAAACGACAGCCTTCGACATCCTCCTGTCCGAAGGGCAGGGCCTCTTCGATGGTTGGAGAAGCGTCCGCGTTGGACGCTGGCGAAATCAGGCGCGCCCTGCCATCGAGCGGCAAGGAGGCGGCACCTCGAAACCTGGGTTTCTCTCGCTCGAGGTTTGCGGGACACGCTTCCCCATTGCGACGAAGGCGATCGGCATTCGGGCATGATTTCCCGCATGGGGCACACCGGAGATCGTGCGAGCAGCGAGCGATCTCGAATGCGAGTTCGACCGGCGATTGCAATCGTGATCGCGATGCGATCGCCGATGTGCCTGATCCCCTTTACCGATCAATGAGGAACACCCATGTCTCGTGACCAATACAGCTTCACGAATCCAGTCGAGCAGTACGCTCGTGTGGAGCCGCCCGTGCAACACCAGCCGATGCCCGGCGTCCAGGCGCGGATGACGCCGGTGCCCGATCTGGGCGAGGCGACCTATCGCGGCAGCGGACGCCTCGCGGGGCGCAAGGCGCTGATCACGGGGGGCGACTCCGGCATCGGCGGTGCGGTCGCCATCGCATTCGCGCGCGAGGGCGCCGACGTCGTGATCGTGCATCTGCCCGCCGAGCAGGAGGATGCCGCGCACATCCTCGGCCACATCGAGAAGGCCGGCAGGAAGGGACACGCGATCGCCGCCGACATCACGGACGCCGCTCGCTGCCGCGCGCTCGTCGCGGAAGCCGTCGGCGTGCTCGGCGGACTCGACATCCTCGTCAACAACGCCGGCAAGCAGGTGGCCGTCGAGAAGATCGCGGATCTGTCCGACGAGCAGTTCGAGCTGACGTTCCGTACGAACGTGTTCGCGAACTTCTGGATCACCAAGGCGGCGCTGGCGCACATGTCGGCCGGTGCCAGCATCATCAGCACGGCGTCGCTGGAGGCCTACAAGCCGTCGCCGGAGCGCCTGGACTACGCGGCCACCAAGGCGGCGATCAACAATTTCTCGAAGGGCCTCGCGCTGCAGGTGGCTTCGCGCGGCATCCGGGTCAACGTGGTCGCCCCGGGGCCGGTATGGACGGCGCTGCAGGTATCGGGCGGTGTGTCCGACGAGCAGATGAAGGCCTTCGACGACGAGAGCACCTACCAGCGTTCCGGCCAGCCCGCCGAGCTCGCGCCGGCGTACGTTTTTCTCGCCTCCGCGGAATCGAGCTACGTCTCGGGCGAGACGTTGGACGTGAACGGCGGCATGGTCACGCCCTGACCGACGGGCCAGTGCTTTCCTTTCGTCCCATCGACCGTGATGCCGGCTTCGTCGGCGCACGAGTGGTTGAACAACGACACAGACACCTCGATCGGCGTGTCGATGGCGTCAGTGCGACGCTATCGGCAACACCGACACCCCTGATGCGACAGACGCGGCGCGCGCGGGCCCGCTTCGGATGGCGCTTCCGTGGTCACCGCGTGGCGGCGAGCGTGCCCGAGCAGCGCCGGGGCCGAAACCACGCGTCGCGCCTCGGCGCCGCATTCGGGGCAGGGTGCCGGTGCCTGAAATTGCGCGATCGGTCGAATCACTGCGAAAGGTCCGCAGGCCGTGCAGGCGTAGCCGTAGAGCGGCATGGTCGGGCCGCCTACCAACCGCCCGACTCGCCACGCGCGACGAATTCGCCGGCGCCCGCGCGGCCCAGCCACCGGTCGCCATCGACCAGCAGTTCGCCGCGCAAGATCACCTTGCAGACCTTGCCGGTGACGGCCTTGCCTTCGAACAGCGTGAAGTCGGCGTTGCCGTGTTGCGTCGCCGCCGAGATGACGTGACGTGCTTCCGGGTCGAACAGCACGAGGTCGGCGTCGCTGCCTACGGCGATGGTTCCCTTCTTCGGGAACATGCCGAACAGTTTGGCCGGCGCGGTCGACGTCAGCTCGACGAAGCGGTTCAGGGAAATGCGGCCGGTGCGCACGCCGCCGTCGTAGAGCGTCGGCATGCGCGTCTCGACGCCCGGCACGCCGTTGGGGATCTTGGAGAAATCGTCGCGGCCATACGGTTTCTGGTTGACGCGCCCCAGGTGCCCTTCCTTCATGCAGAACGGGCAGTGGTCGGTCGAGACCAGTTGCAGGTCGTCGGTGCGCAGGGCGGTCCACAGGGCTTTCTGCGATTCCTTGGAACGCAGCGGCGGGCTCATGACGTAGCGCGCAAGGTCGAAGTCCTCGCTGTCGTAGACGCTGTCGTCGAAGAACAGGTAGTGCGGGCAGGTCTCGGCGAACACGGGCACGCCCATGTCGCGGGCCTCGACCACGTGCTTCAGGGCCTCCTTGGCCGAGAGGTGAACAAAGTAGACCGGCGCTTCGGCCAGTTCGGCGAGCTTGATGCCGCGGTGCGTGGCCTCGCCTTCCATGATGGCCGGCCGCGTGAGCGCGTGATACTTGGGCGCGGTGTGGCCCTGGGCGAGGGCCTCCTGGATCAGCAGCTCGATGATGGTGCCGTTCTCCGCATGCAGCGCGATCATGCCGCCATGCTGCCCCACCATGCGCATGGCCTTAAAGATCGCCGCATCGTCGACCATCACCGAGCCCGGGTAGGCCATGAACATCTTGAAGCTGGAGATGCCCTCGTGGCGGATCGCATGCTGCATGTCGGCCAGGGCCTGCTCGTCGACACCGGTGACGATGACGTGGAAACCGTAGTCGATGCAGGCGCCTGCCGAACCTTTGTGCCGCGCCCGCTCGATCGCCTCGAGTACGCCGACGTCCTTGCGCTGGAAGGCGAAGTCCACGATGGTGGTCGTCCCGCCGAAAGCGGCCGAGCGCGTGCCCGACTCGAAGCTGTCGCAGGTGGTCGAGGCGCCGAAGGTGTTGTCCATGTGGGTGTGGCAGTCCACCCCGCCGGGCAGCACCAGCAGGCCGCTGGCGTCGATCACCTGCGCATCGGCGCCTGCATCCAGCGCCAGGCCGATGGCGACGATGCGGCCGTCGTCGACCAGAATGTCGGCCGTGTAGTCGTCGACCGCCGTGACGATGCGGCCGTTGCGGATGAGCTTGCGGGTCATGGGAAGAGATCTCCGAGGCGGTCGGTTTCAGGCCTGCACGCCGGCGTCGGCCAGTGCGCGTTCGAGCATGGCCACTTCGGCGGCGGGCAGGGGGCCCATCGGCGCGCGCATGGCATCGCTCGGGATACGGCCGAGCAGCTTCAGACAGGCCTTGAGTCGCGCGGTGGCATGGCCGCCCGGCGCCGCGCCGTAGACCGCCTTGGCGAGCGGGAAGATGCGGTCGTTCAGGCGCCGCGCCTCGTCGACGTCCTGGCGGCGTACCGCCTGGTCCAGCGCGATCACCAACTCCGGCACGATCGCCGCTAGGCTGACCAGGCTGCCCTCGCTGCCCACCATGAAGCAGGTGAACAGGTGCTCGTCGCCCGAGGCCATCATCGCCACGTGCGGTGCCACCCGCTTGACCAGCCGCAGGTGGGCCTCGTAGGCCGCCGCTTCCCAGCTGCCCTCCTTGATGCCGATCACGTGCGGCAGCTGTACCAGCTCGGCCAGCACTTCGGGCCGGTAACCCAT
>JAKONL010000523.1 GCA_022701965.1 Burkholderiaceae bacterium
CCGCCAGCCCGGCGACGAACTCGACCGACTCGGCATCGGTGAGCGCTTCCTTGGCGACACGCGCGGCGACGAGCAGCGCGGCGCGGTCGCCATCGTTGCCGGTCGCGATCTGCGAGTCTCGTCCATCCATGACGAAATCGGCCAGTGCGTGGTCGTAGTCGTCGCCGCCCAGCGCCGAATCGCCGCCGGTCGCGATGACTTCGAAGACGCCCTGCGCCAGCCGCAGGATCGAGATGTCGAAGGTGCCACCGCCCAGGTCGTAGACGGCATAGACGCCCTCGCTGGCGTTGTCCAGGCCGTAGGCGATGGCGGCGGCCGTCGGCTCGCTGATCAGCCGCAGCACGTTCAGGCCGGCGAGCTGCGCCGCGTCCTTGGTGGCCTGGCGCTGGCCTTCGTCGAAATACGCGGGGACCGTGATGACCGCACCGTAGAGCTCGTCGTCGTCGAAGGTGTCCTGAGCGCGGTAGCGCAGCGTGGCGAGGATGTCGGCGCTGATCTCGACCGGCGACTTTTCGCCGGCAACGGTCTGCACCTTGACCATCCCGCTGTCGTCGGTCAGCCGATACGGCATGGCATCGCGATGGTCGATGTCGCTCGCGCCACGTCCCATCAACCGTTTGACCGACGTGACGGTATTGGCTGGATCGACCACCCGCGAGGCGAGCGCCTCGTAGCCGATCTGGCGGCGGTCGTTCTCGAGGTAGCGCACGACCGACGGCAGCAGCACGCGGCCCTGGTCGTCCGGCAGGCATTCGGCGACGCCGCTGCGCACGGCGGCGACCAGCGAATGCGTGGTGCCCAGGTCGATGCCGATCGCGATGCGTCGCTGATGCGGGTCCGGCGCCTGACCGGGTTCTGAAATCTGAAGGAGTGCCATCGCCCTATTGTCCCCAACGGTCGGCCCGGGCCTCGATGTCGTTCGC
Organism: Burkholderiaceae bacterium; assembly: GCA_022701965.1. Next base: position 924 of record JAKONL010000523.1, read on the forward strand.
AAAGCGCTCGATGAACATGAGGGCTCTGACCTGCTGGGCGGCGGCGGCGAAGTCGCCCTTCTCGTCGATCAGCCAGTCGAGCGCCGACAGCGCACGTGCGCGCCCGCCTTCGACCTCGGCACGCAGCGCGTCGAGCGCGGCGGGTGTCGTCGCGTCGTCGAGCGATTCGCGCCATTCCATCTGCTGCATCAGGAAGTCGCCGGGCATCGCGGTGTTGTTCTCGGCGTTCACGGGTGCGCCGTTGCGCTCGCAAAGGTAGGCCGCGCGACGCACCGGGTCCTTCAACCGCTGGTAGGCCTCGTTGATGCGCACCGACCATTGCATGGCGACGCGCTGCGCCGCTGCGCCCTGCGCCGCGAAACGGTCGGGGTGCGCCTCGCGCTGCAGTTCCTTCCAGCGCGCGTCGAGCGCTGCGCGTTCTTGCGCGAACGTGGAAGGAACCGCGAAGAGTTCGAAGTCGGTGTCGTTGAGGTTCATGGCAAAAAAATGCCGCCTGCGAATCGCGGCGGCCTGTGTTCGTCGGGTCGCGGACCCTCTAGATCCTGAAGCTCTCGCCGCAACCGCAGCGATCGCGCTCGTTGGGGTTGATGAACTTGAAACCCTCGTTCAACCCTTCCCGGACGAAGTCGAGCCGGGTGCCGTCGATGTAGGCGAGGCTCTTCGGGTCGACCAGCACCTTCACGCCCTGGTCCTCGAAGACCACGTCCTCCGGTGCGAACTCGTCGACGTACTCGAGCTTGTAGGCCAAGCCCGAGCAGCCGGTGGTCTTGACGCCCAGCCGCACGCCGACGCCCTTGCCTCGCTTGCCGAGGTAGCGGTTCACATGGCGCGCAGCGGCCTCGGTGAGCGTCACAGCCATTTCAGTAGACCGCGTCTTCGACCGGAACCGTTCCGGCCGGCACTGGCACCGCGCCAACCGCAGGCGTGGATGCGACATGCTTCTGCTTGTAGTCGAGCACGGCCGCCTTGATCGCGTCTTCCGCGAGGATCGAGCAGTGGATCTTCACGGGCGGCAAAGCCAGCTCTTCAGCGATCTCCGCGTTCTTCAATGCAGCGGCCTCGTCGAGCGTCTTGCCCTTGACCCATTCGGTCACGAGCGACGACGAAGCGATGGCCGAGCCGCAGCCGTAGGTCTTGAAGCGTGCGTCCTCGATCACGCCGGTTTCCGGATTGACCTTGATCTGCAGCTTCATCACGTCGCCGCAGGCCGGAGCGCCGACCATGCCGGTGCCCACGGTGTCGTCACCCTTTTCGAACGAACCGACGTTGCGGGGGTTTTCGTAGTGGTCGATGACCTTGGAGGAGTAAGCCATGGGGTACTTCTTTCTCGATTGTTAGGTGCGTGAAGCGGCGATCAGTGGGCGGACCACTGGATCGTGCTGATGTCGATGCCGTCCTTGAACATCTCCCACAGCGGGCTCAGTTCCCGCAGCTTGGCGACGTTGTGCTTGATCGTGGAGACGGCATAGTCGATCTCTTCCTCGGTCGTGAAACGGCCGATCGTCATGCGAAGGCTGCTGTGCGCCAGTTCGTCGCTGCGACCCAGGGCACGCAGCACGTAGCTGGGTTCGAGGCTCGCCGACGTGCAGGCCGAACCGCTGGAGACGGCAAGGCCCTTGATGCCCATGATCAGTGATTCGCCCTCGACGTAGTTGAAGCTGATGTTCAGGTTGTGCGGCACGCGACGCGTCATGTCGCCGTTCACGAACACCTGTTCGACATCCTTCAGGCCATCGAGCAGGCGCTTCTGCAGCGCAGTCGCCTTCGCCAGGTCTTCCTTCATCTCGACGCGCGCGATACGGAACGCCTCGCCCATGCCCACGATCTGGTGGGTGGGCAGCGTGCCCGAACGCATGCCGCGCTCGTGGCCGCCGCCGTGCATCTGCGCCTCGAGCCGTACGCGCGGCTTGCGGCGCACGTACAGCGCGCCGATGCCCTTGGGACCGTAGGTCTTGTGCGACGCCAGGCTCATCAGGTCGATCGGCAACTGAGTGATGTCGATCTCGACCTTGCCCGTCGCCTGCGCGGCGTCGACGTGGAAGATCACGCCCTTCTCGCGACAGGCATTGCCGAGCGCCACGACATCCTGGATCACGCCGATTTCGTTGTTCACGAACATCACGCTGGCCAGAATGGTGTCGGGACGGATCGCCGCCTTGAACTTGTCGAGGTCGAGCAAGCCGTCTTCCTGCACGTCGAGGTAGGTCACCTCGAAGCCCTGGCGTTCGAGCTCGCGCATGGTGTCGAGCACGGCCTTGTGCTCGGTCTTCACCGTGATCAGGTGCTTTCCCTTGCCCTTGTAGAACTGTGCCGCGCCCTTGATGGCGAGATTGTTCGACTCGGTGGCACCGGAGGTCCAGACGATTTCGCGCGGGTCGGCACCGATGAGTTCGGCGACCTGGCTGCGGGCATTCTCGACCGCTTCCTCGGCTTCCCAACCCCACGCATGGCTGCGTGACGCCGGATTGCCGAAATGCTCGCGCAACCAGGGAATCATGGCGTCGACGACGCGCGGATCGACCGGCGTCGTCGCGCCGTAGTCGAGGTAGATGGGGAAATGTGGGGTGACGTCCATGGCTGTTTCAGACTGGCGTGGGGTTTATGTTCTTGGATGCGTGACCTCGAGCGATGCCTGAGGGCACCGCATCGCGATCACGACTTGGCGAAGGCGTTGCCGAGGGCGAACACCGAGTTCGGCGCATTCACGCGGATCGGCTTGACCACCGGCTGACTCGAAATCGCACGCTTGATCGCGGGCTTGTTCTCGATCTGCACACCCTTGGCAATCTGGTCGTCGACCAGCTTCTGCAGCGTGACGGAATCGAGGAATTCGACCATCCGCTGGTTGAGCGACGCCCAGAGTTCATGCGTCATGCAACGGCCCGCTTCGCCCAGGCAGTTTTCCTTGCCCGCGCAGTGCGTCGCGTCGATCGGCTCGTCGACCGAGACGATGATGTCCGCAACCGTGATCTCGGCCGCCTTGCGGCCCAGGCTATAGCCGCCACCGGGACCCCGGGTCGACTCGACCAGTTCGTGCCTGCGCAGCTTTCCGAACAGCTGCTCGAGATAAGACAGTGAAATCTGCTGACGCTGGCTGATCGCGGCCAGCGTGACCGGTCCCGAGTTCTGGCGCAGCGCCAGATCGATCATGGCCGTGACGGCGAACCGTCCTTTGGTAGTGAGACGCATCGCAAGCTCCTTGGTGCTTCGTAACAGTGACACCGCAGCGGCTGCTGCGGTGGCGTGGTCTCCGCCCTGCCCGGCTTACGACATTCGACCTACATCGAATGCAATCCGGCTCTTCATCGCGAAGTTCTTTTGTTGTTGACTATTTCGGTCAAGTATAACAGAAGGCCCTCAGGTTCGCTCGGGTAAACCCGAGCCAGACGTCAGCGCGCGCGCCGCGCCGTCCTCAGCGGGAACCGCCAGTCGGGAGCACGACGATGTTGTCGCCACCGGCCGCGCCGAATGCCTGCTCGCGCAGCACCGCGAGTTGGTCGCGCACGCGTCCCGCCTTCTCGAACTCCAGGTTGCGTGCATGTTCGAGCATGAGCTTTTCCAGCCGCTTGATCTCGCGCGAGACGTCCTTCTCGCTCATGTCCTCGACCTTGGCGCGCTCGAGTTCCAGCTTCGCCATCTCCTTGCCGGTCTTCTCGCTGTAGACGCCGTCGATCAAGTCGCGCACCTTCTTCACGATGCTGCGCGGCGTGATGCCGTG
>JAKONL010000124.1 GCA_022701965.1 Burkholderiaceae bacterium
TAGGCGAATTTCACCGGCCCGAAGAGCGTGGAATGCAGCCCCATCAGGAACACGCAGCCCAGCAGCACCGCCGCGTCGGCGCGGAGGAAGCCCCAGGCGGCGAGCGCCATGATCGCGATCTCCATGTCCTTGACGAAACGGATGACCCGGGTCTTGTCGAACTTGTCGGCGAGCTGCCCGGCCGTGGCCGAGAACAGCAGGAACGGCAGGATGAACAGCGCGCCGATCGCGAGCCCCGCCGTCGACGGCGGCATCCAGCCGACCTGCAGCTGGTAGGTCACCATCACGGTAAAGGCGAACTTGAACAGGTTGTCGTTGGCCGCGCCGGCGAACTGCGTCCAGAAGAACGGCGCGAAACGCCGCTGGCCGAGCAGGGCGAACTGGTTGGGATGGGTGTCGGAGGCCGCGGCGGCGGGACAGGAGTCGGGGTCGGGTCGGGTCATCGCGCGAGGGAGCGTCAGCCTGCGAATCGGTCGGTCGCGCGGATCAGCCGGTCGAGGATGCCGGGCTCCGAGAAGGCGTGGCCCGCGCCTTCGACCAGATGGAAGTCGGCCTCCGGCCAGGCCCTGTGCAGGGCGTACGCATGACGCGCCGGGCAGGGCATGTCGTAGCGGCCGTGGACGATCGTGCCGGGGATGCCGTGCAGCCGGTGCGCGTCGCGCAGCAGCTGGCCCTCCTCCAGCCAGCAGCGATGGGTGAAATAGTGGTTCTCGAGCCGCGCGAACGCGAGAGCGAAGCGGTCGTCCGCATGCGCCGCCGAAAAGGCCGGGTCGGGCAGCAGCGTGATGGTCTCGCCTTCCCACAGGCTCCAGGCCCGGGCGGCCTCGATCCGCCGCACCGGGTCGTCGCCCACGAGCAGCCGGCGGTAGGCCGCGATCATGTCGCCGCGCTCGGCCTCGGGGATCGGCGCCTGGAAGCGTTCCCACTTGTCGGGGAACATCTCCGAGACGCCGAACTGGTAGTACCAGCGCAGTTCGGCCTCGGTCACGGTGTAGATGCCGCGCAGCACCAGCGCGTCGACGCGCTCCGGATGCCTCTGCGCATAGGCCAGCGCCAGCGTCGAACCCCACGAACCGCCGAAGACCAGCCAGCGCTCGACGCCCGCGATGCGGCGCAGGCGCTCGATGTCGTCGACCAGGTGCCAGGTGGTGTTGGCCTCCAGGCCCGCGTGTGGCGTCGACCGGCCGCAGCCGCGCTGGTCGAACAGCAGCACGTCGTAGCGCGCGGGATCGAAGAGCTGCCTGTGCGCGGGGGAGATCCCGCCGCCCGGGCCGCCGTGCAGGAACACGGCCGGCCGGCCGCCCGGCGTGCCGACCCGCTCGTAGTGGACGCGATGACCGTCGCCGACATCGACCATGCCGCTCTCGTAGGGCTCGATCGGCGGATAGAGCGCGCGCAGCGGTTCGAACGTCACGCCTGCGGATCGGTGACGAACACGGTCAGCACGCCCGTGTAGCCGTAGACGTGGTGCCGCGCGATCTCGCCGGCGGCGAAGAAGCCGACCAGCGGCACGTCGCCCAGCGCATGGCGCACGATCTGCATCTCCGCGTTCGGCGCGCCGAAATGCGGGCCGCCGCGCCCCGAGCAGCTCACGTACACCGCGCCGGCCACGCGGCGCGCCGGATGCGGCGCGGCCTCGGCCTCCCCGGCCGCCACCGCGCGCGCCGTGGCGAGCGTCTGCTCTTCAGGCTCGAGTTCCTCGCGGATCTCCGCGCAGATGCGCATCAGGTCGGCACGCGCGGCCTGCGCGTTGCGGCGGCAGAAGCTCATGCGCATGCCCGGCTCCACCATGTCGGCGATCGCCACGCCGCGCCGCGTGGGGTCCAGGCCGATGATGTGGCGCACCAGCACGTCGGCGCCCAGGTCGCCGGTGCGGCGGATGCCGTCGCTGCCGGCCGCGACCACGCCCACCAGCGTCGCGCGCACCGCCTCGATGGCGGCCTGCGGTTCGTCGAGCGACACCTTGAGGTCGGCCAGCAGCACGTCGAGCGCGGGCTCGCCGTCGAGCGTGAGCAGCAGGTTGCCGTCGGCCGCGGTGATCTCGCGCTCGCGCGAGACCGGCTGGCAGCCCTGCGTGACGCGCGACACGAGCTTCACGCCATCACCGAACACCACGCCCGACAGCCCGCCGGAGAACACGCCGCCCGCCGCGCCGTGCCCGCGGATGTTGCCGTTGCCGCCGACGGCGAACTGCAGCGATTCCGACCGGCTCGACGTCAGTCCGCCGAACAGGTAGCCGGTGTCGGTGCGGAACGCCATCTCGCCGATGAGCTCGGAGAGCTCCGGCGTCGCGGGGTCCGCATGCACCAGCGCGGTATGCGCCTCGAAGCCGGCCATCTCCGCGCTGCCGAGCGGCGCCACGCCGGAGAACACGCGGTACTGGTCGCTCGGCAGCGCGCAGAGCATCACGCTGAGCGCGGGCTCGTCGAAGTACTCGGCGTTGTTCGCGGCCACGCCGACGCCGACCGTGCCCGACCAGTCGGTGATCTCGGGCAGTTCGGCACCCAGGTGGTCGAGGATGTCCTGCGCCTCGGGCGCGTAGTGGTCGGTGATGTAGAGCAGGCCGAGCGTCGGCGCCTGCGCGTAGTCGTGCAGGGCCATCTGGGCGCGCAGCTGCGCCAGGACGAGGCCCGCGGCCATGCGCCATTGCGGATGGGTGGCGTGGCCGGTGGGGAATAGCTTCACGGTGTCGTTCGCAGGTTGGTTGGATCGTCGTCGACGGCGGCAGGGGCGACCCCGTCAGGTACCGCGCGTTCGCTTGCGCGCCGGCGCGGCCTTGGCCGATGCCGCCTTGCCGCGTGCGGGTGCCGCCGTCTTCTTGCGTGGAGCCGACGGCCGTGCGCGCGCGGCCGGCGCCTCGGGTGCGGAGGGCATCGTCGGCATCTTGATCTGCGCCGCATCGTGCATCGCCGAGGTGGCGATCTCCTGGAACTGGCTGGTGAGCGCGTTCCACCACTGCATCGGATCGACGACGCCGGCCGGGGCACCGGCTTCGGTCTCGGCCTTCTCGCCGTCGTCATCCGTCGCGGCTTCGGGAGCGTCCTGCGCTTGCGGCGCCGGTGCCGGTGCCGGTGCCGAGGGAAACGCGAAGAACGACGGCGCGGGAGAAGATGCCGGGGACGGTGCCGGTGCCGGTGCCGCCGGCGCCGTCGCATGGCGCGTGAAGGCGCTGGCCAGGTCCTCCATCCGCACGTTCATGCCGCGCAGCGTGGAGAGCGTCATCTTCTGGACTTCCAGCGCCTGGATCGTCGCCTTGAGCGCATGGCCGTTCTGCTCGAGCCAGTACTGCACGGTCTTGAGTTCCTGGATGCGCTTGTCGACCTCCTCGACGCTGATGGTCGGCGCCACCCAGCTCGATAGGCCGGGCATTCCCGGCATCGCAGCGGTCGCGGCGCCGGCCGTGCCCGCCGGGGAGGCGGACGCCGCGGCGGCGTCGGCCAGGTTCTTCAGGAAATCGAATCCCGGAACGAATTGGCTGAAGGCGAAAGGGGGGGTCGCATCGCTCATGGCATCTCCGTCGGTTGGTTCGCGCCAGCTTACTCCAGCGCCCGGCCGATAATCGCCGGATGCGAAGCCCTCGCCGCCCCTCTCCCTGCCGATGAACCCGCGCGCCGCATCGATCGGCTTCGTCGCGGCACTGGGACTCCTGGCGACCAGCCTCGCGGCGCATGCGGTGCAGGACTGCGAGATCGCCGGCACGGCCGTCAACCCGGCCAACGGCGACACCACGCGCGGGCGCACCGGCCTCATGCGGTGCCGGAATCGCGACAGCGGCGAACTCCAGCGCGAGCAGGAACTGCGCGACGGCAGCTTCGTCGGCGTGGTGCGCCACTACAGCGCCGGCCGCATCGCGCGGGACTAGAGCATCAACGCCAAGGGCAACATGGACGAGCGCTCGCGCGAGTTCTATCCCGCAGGCCAAGTGCTGCGCGAGGCAGTCTACGAGGACGGCCACGAGGTCGGGCTGGTGCGCGGCTTCCATGCCAACGGGCAGCTGCGGCGCGGCGCCTTCCACATCCACCCCGGCAGCGAGCGCGCGGTCGTCGAATTCACCGAGAGCGGCCAGCTGGCTGCGCTGCGTTGCGCGGACCGGCCCCTGCTCGCGTCTGTCGTTCGTCGAGGGCCGGCGCGTGCGCAGCGAGCGCCTCTACGACAACGGCCGACCCGAATCGCAGGACGAGATCGCCAGCGGCCTGCGCACCGAACGGCGCTTCTCGCCGGACGGCGTCAAGCGCTACGAGCTGGTGTCGCTCGTCGGCGCCCGCGCGTTCAAGCAGCGCGAGCTCGAGTATTCCGACCGGGGCACGCTGGTGCGCGAACGCGCCTGGAACGACGACGGCACGCCGGGGCGCGACGACGAGGTCTTCGAGGACGGCTCGCGCAAGGTCTTCGCGAAGTAGGCGGGCGCCGGGGCGCTCAGTCGAGCTTGATGCCCTGCGCCTTGATCACCGGGCCCCAGCGACCGGCCTCGGCGCGTGCGAGCGCACGGAACTGCTCCGGCGTGCCGGCGAGCGATTCCATGCCGAAATCGTTCATGCGCTTGACGACGGCCGGCGTCGCGAGCGCCTTGTTCAGTTCGGTGTTGAGCCGCTGCACGATCGGCGCCGGCAGCTTCGCCGGCCCGAGCAGGCCCTGGAACGCGAACACCTCGGCGTTGGGCACGCCGGCCTCGGCCAGCGTCGGCAGGTCGGGCAGCGCCGGCGCCCGGCGCGCCGACCCGATGCCCAGTGCCCGCACCTTGCCCGACTGCACCACCGACAGGCCCGCGGCGAGGTCGAGGAACATGCACTGCACCTGCCCGCCCATCACGTCCTGCATCGCCGGCGCCGCGCCGCGGTAAGGGATGTGCGTGACGAAGATGCCGGTGCGCGACTTGAAGAGCTCCATCGCCAGGTGATGCGGCGAGCCGTTGCCGGGCGAGGCGTAGTTGAGCTTGCCCGGATTGGCTTTCGCGTAGGCGATGAACTCGGCCACCGTCTTCACCGGCACCGACGGATGCACCACCAGCGCCAGCGGGAAGCGGCTGATGCCGCCGATGTAGGTGAAGTCGGTCTGCGGGTCGAACGGCAGCTTGCCGAACAGGAACTCGTTGAACGCCAGCAGCGCGTTGTCGGCCGAGATCAGCGTGTAGCCGTCGGCCCGCGCGGTGGCGACGATCTGCGCGCCGATGTTGGTCGATGCGCCGGGCCGGTTGTCGACCACGATCTGCTGGCCGAGCGGCTCGCGCATCGCCTCGGCGACCGCGCGCGCGAGCACGTCGGTGCCGCCGCCCGCGGGGTAGGGGACGACCCAGCGGATGGGCTGGTCGGGGTAGGTGGGAGTCTGGGCGAATGCGGTGCCGCCTGCGAGGGCGGCGAGGGACGCGATGAGGGTTCTGCGTTGCATGGTCATGTCTCCTTTGAATTGCCTTTTTGAGGTTCCGGGCACGCTTCGTCGTTCTACGGCGTCAAGGTGAAGGTCGAGTCCAGGTTGTTCGCCCTCGCCACCTCCTGCTCGATCGCCCCGAATACCGACTTCCCGTCCAGCCCCTTCATCTCGATGCGGATCGTGTCGCCGAACTTCATGAAGTCCGTCGTCGGCTGGCCGTCCTGGATCGTCTCGATGCAGCGCTTCTCGGCGATGCACGAATAGCCCTTGGGCCATTCCATCCGGCCGTCCTTCTCGACCCCCTGGTTGCTCACCGTGCCGCTGCCCACAATGCTGCCGGCGCGCACGTTGCGGGTCTTGGCGATGTGGGCGACGAGCTGGCCGAAGTGGAAGGTCATGTCCTCGCCGGCGTCGCACTGGCCGACCTTGCGGCCGTTCCAGGTGCTCTGCAGCACGAGGTGCAGCCGGCCGTTGCGCCAGGCGTCGCCCAGTTCGTCGGGCGTGACGGCGACCGGGCCGAAGGCGGTGGCGGGCTTGCTCTGGAAGAAGCCGAAGCCCTTGGCGAGCTCGGCCGGGATCAGGTGGCGCAAGCTGACGTCGTTGGCCAGCATGAGCAGGCGGATGCCGTCGAGCGCCTGCTCGGGCGACGCGCCCATGCGCACGTCGCCGGTCACGACCGCGATCTCGGCCTCGAAGTCGATGCCGAAGGCCTCGCTCGCGACCACGATCGGGTCGCGCGCGCCCTGCAGGTCGTCGCTGCCGCCCTGGTACATCAGCGGGTCGGCGTAGAAGCTCTCGGGCACTTCGGCGCCGCGGGCCTTGCGCACCAGCTCGACGTGGTTCAGGTAGGCCGAGCCGTCGGCCCACTGGTAGGCGCGCGGCAGCGGCGCCATGCATTGCGCCGGATCGAACGGGAAGGCATGGCGCGCACGGCCCGAGTTCAGCTGGTCGTAGAGGTCTTCAAGCTGCGGGCTCATGAAGCCCCAGTCGTCGAGCACCTGCTGCAGGCGCTCGGCGATGCCGGTGGCGTAGTGGGCGAGCGCGAGGTCGCGGGAGACGACGACGAGCTGGCCGTCGCGCGATCCGTCCCGGAGGGTGGCGAGTTTCATGGAGGCGTCGAGGCCGCAAGGCATCGCTACTAAACTGATTGGACGCTCGGCAGTGTAGCGAGCCGGGCGTCCGCGACGACCCCCTCTCCATCCCCCATGACGTCCCCGTTTCCGCCCGATTCGAACCTCCTCGCGCCCCCGGAGACTCCGGGCGGCCGCGGGTCGTGGCGCGCCATCGCGGTACTGACGGCGGCGGTCGCGCTGGCCCACGGCCTGCTGCTCGGCGTCCTGCCGATGCAGGCAGGCACGGGCCCGGCGCCGGCGACGGCGCGCTTCGAGATGCGGACGATCGTGGCCGCGGCGCCCGGGCCCGCATCCGCGCCCGCGACGCCCCCCGCGGAAGCGCCACGGAACGAGCCGGTCGCACCCGTGCCGGTCCGCAAGCCCGTGCAACGACCGGTGTCGAAACCCAGGGCGGTCGCGCCTGCCGCAACGCCGACGCCGACACGGACGCCGGACGAACCGGTCGCGGCGACGCCTGCCAGCGCCGTCGAACCGTCCCGATCCGACGAACCGACCGGAGAAGCGTCGCCGCAAACCCTTGCCGCGGACGTTCCTCCCGGCGCAAGAGCCGTACCGGCCGCAGTGGCTGCGGCTGCTGCACCGCCACCCTCCCCGACGCCGGCGGAAACCCGGGCGCCGGCGCCCGCCCCCCTCGCGCTCGACGTTCCCAGGTCCGTCGATCTGAAGTTCAACGTCAGCGGCCAGCAGGGCGCCGTTCCGCTGCAGGGTGTCGTCGGCGAACTGACCTGGTCGCAGGACGGCCGCGCCTACGACGCCCGCCTGACGCTGCGCTTCCTGTTCAAGACGCTGCGCACGCAGCACAGCAGCGGCGCGATCGGGCCGACCGGCATCGAGCCGACACGCTTCTCCGACACGCGCAAGACCGAGGTCGCCTCCCATTTCGTGCGCGACCAGGGCCAGGTGGTGTTCAGCAGCAACGCGCCGACGGCCACGCTGATGGCCGGCGCGCAGGACCGGCTGAGCGTGATGCTGCAGCTCGGGGCGCTGCTGGCGGGCGATCCGGCGCGCTACCCGGCCGACGGCGCGATCGCGGTGCAGACCGTCGGCCCGCGCGATGCCGACATCTGGATCTTCAAGATCGGCGAGGAGGAACGGCTCGAGCTGCCGGCCGGCGACACCGTCGCCCGCAAGCTCACGCGCAATCCGCGAATGCCCTTCGACGACACGGTCGAGCTGTGGCTGGCACCATCGATGGGTTACCTGCCCGTGCGCATCCGCATCACGCAGCCCAACGGCGACTTCGCCGACATGCAATTGCGCAGTGCATCTTGAAACCGGCGCGCCGGCTGCCATGTGACCTGCTTATGAACGCCATCGACATCTTCGCGAACCCGGCCATGAACATGCTCTACGACTCGGAGTCGTACGTGGTCGTGCACGTCCAGCCCACCGAGGGCGACGCCCCGCTGGCGCCGCACCTGCCGGTGCTGGCGCGCAACGGCTTCGAGATCGTCGACAAGCGCTCGGGCAAGGAGGTCTACCTCGACGGCTCCTGGGCCGAGCTGTTCCAGCGCCAGATCGCGGCCTGGCAGCTCAACACGCCGACGCAGGAAGAGGTCGAGGACACGCTCGAGGGCTACGCCGAGCTCGCGCAGAACCCGGTGGTGGTGCACTGAAGCTTCCTGCTGCGCTCAGGTCCGCGCCGGATTGAGCCAGCGGTACATCGGCCCGACGATCAGCAGCACGGCGATGAGCCGGCAGACCTGGAACGCGGTCACGACCGGCACGCCCAGCTGCAGCACCTTGGCCGTGATCGACATCTCGGCGATGCCGCCCGGCGAGGTCCCGAGGATCATCACCGCCGGATGCAGGCCGGTCGCCCAGGCGAGCATCATCGCGACGCCGGCGCTCAGCAGCACCAGCGCGACGGTACCGATCGCCACGCTCAGCATCCAGCGCGGCGCCGTCTGCAGGAACTCGCGGCTGAAGCGAACGCCCAGGCTCACGGCGATGACCACCTGCGCCGCGTTCGACAGCCATGGCGGCACGGCCGACGGCGTCCAGCCGAAGGCCGTGAGGCCGATCGACACCACCAGCGGCCCGATGAAGAACGGATTGGTGCGCCCGCCCGCGCGCATGGCGAGCGCACCGGCACCGGTGGCGAGCGCCAGCAGGCCGAAGCCGACGGCGTCGAACGACTTCGCGGAAGACCCGTTGACGTCCAGCCCGTGCCATCCGCTCCACTGCATCGCGAACGGCACGGCGATGGTGACCATCATCAGGCGCAGGCTGTGCGCCGCCGCGACCAGGTCGGTGCGCGCGCCGACCCGCTCGGCCAGGAGCGTCATCTCCGAGGCGCCGCCGATCGCGCCGGAGAAGTAGGCGGTGGCCCGCAGGGTCCGCGCGGACAGCTGCGGCATGCGTGGCGCGTTGCGCCGCTCCAGCCAGCGGCCGTAGCCCCAGCCCGCCAGCAGCGCCCAGGCGATGGCCAGCACCATCGCCCACCAGACGCTCGCGACCAGCGTGACCACCTGCGGCGTGAAGTAGAGGCCGAGCGCGGCGCCGATGGTCCACTGGCCGAGGTTGCGCAACCGGGTCTCGCTCGCCGTCGGCGCGCCGGCGATGGACGCGATCGACACGGCCAGCAGCGGGCCGATCATCCACGGCAGCGGCGTGTGAAGGACGACACAGAGAAAGGCCGCGGCCGTCGCGAACAGCAGGGTCGCCGCGACGCGGGTTCGGAAGCGCAATGACATCGAAGAGGAATCTGGAGAAACGCGGTCGCGCCGACGGCGCCGCGCCGAATAGTATCGGCTGCATGAACCATTGCCCCGCCCTGTCCGCCTCCGTCCCCTGGCTCACCGCGGTGGTCGCGGCCCTCGCGCTGGCGGGCTGCGCGTCAGCGCCGGCATCGCTCGACGCGCGCCTCGCCCGCCTGCTGCCGGCGGACGTGCTGCTCGTCGGGGAGCAGCACGACGCGGCGGAGCATCAGCGGCTCGAACGCGAGATCGTCCAGACGCTGGCCGCGCGCGGGCAACTGGCGGCGCTCGCCGTCGAGATGGCCGAATCCACCGGCGACACCGCGGGGCTTCCGTCGATCGCCAACGAAACGCAGGTCCGCGCCGCGCTGCGCTGGAACGACGATGCCTGGCCCTGGAGCAGCTACGGCCCGGTCGTGATGGCCGCGGTGAAGGCCGGGGTACCGGTGGTGGGCGCCAACCTGCCGATGGCCCGCATGAAGGACGCGATGGCCGACGTGTCGCTCGATGCGCAGCTGCCGGCAGCAGCCATTCAGGCGCAGCGCGACGCCATCCGCGACGGCCACTGCGGGCTGCTGCCGGCGTCGCAGATCGGCCCGATGACGCGCATCCAGATCGCGCGCGACCGCGAGATGGCACGGATGCTGTCCGGAGCGCGCGTCGCGGGCCGGACGGTCGTGCTGGTGTCGGGCGCCGGCCACACGTCGCCGGCGCTGGGTGTACCGCAGCACCTGCCGACCGATGCGCGCGTGCGCACCCTCAGGCTGGATGCCGGTTCGGACGACGCGAAGGCCGGCTTCGACGCGGTGTGGCCGACCGAGCCCGCGCCGGCCAGGGATCACTGCGCCGAACTGCGACAAACCCTGCGCAAACCCGGCCAAGGCTGAGCCGGGCCGCGGGCACTCAGGCGGCGCGCCCGATCGCGTCGGCCAGCGTGTTGACCAGCGTGTCGATGTGCGACTTCTCGACGATGTAGGGCGGCGCGATCACCACCACGTCGCCGGCCGGACGCACCAGAGCGCCCTTGTGGAAGCAGTCCACGAAGATGTCGTAGGCGCGCTTGCCCGGCGAGCCGGCGATCGGCGCGAACTCCACGGCCGCCGCGAGACCGAGGCTGCGGATGCCGACCACGTTCGGCATTCCCTTGAATGTGCTGTGGAAGGCATCGCCCAGCACCGGACCCATCTCGGCGGCGCGCGCGAACAGGCCTTCGTTCTCGAACAGGTCCAGGGTGGCGACGGCGGCAGCGCAGGCCACCGGATGACCCGAATAGGTGTAGCCGTGGAAGAACTCGACCACGTGCTCGGGCGCGTCGGTCTTCATCATGGTGTCGTAGAGCCTGTCGCGGCAGATCACGCCGCCCATCGGGATCAGCCCGTTGGTCACGCACTTGGCGAAGTTCAGCATGTCGGGCACGACGCCGTAGTAGTCGGCCGCGAAATTGGTGCCCATGCGGCCGAAGCCGGTAATGACCTCGTCGAAGATCAGCAGGATGCCGTGCCGGTCGCAGATCTCGCGCAGGCGCTTGAGGTAGCCCTGGGGCGGCACGTACCAGCCGGCCGACCCGGCGATCGGCTCGACGATGATCGCCGCCACGTTGCTCGGGTCGTGCAGCGGCAGGATGCGCTGTTCGAGTTCGAGCAGCGGGTCCTCGGCCCAGACCGGCTCCTGGTTATGGATATAGGCATGGTTCGCCGGGTCGTGGATGAAGCGCATGTGGTCCACGCGCGGCAGGAAGGCCGAGCCGAACGCCTTGCGGTTGCCGGGAATGCCGCCGACCGACATGCCGCCGAAACCGACGCCGTGGTAGCCCTTCTCGCGGCCGATGAAGACGTTGCGGTGCCCCTCGCCGCGCGCGCGGTGGTAGGCCAGCGCCACCTTGAGCGAGGTGTCGGCGGCCTCGCTGCCCGAGTTGCAGAACAGCACCCGGTTGAGGTCGCCCGGCGCGAGCGCTGCAATGCGGGAAGCCGCTTCGAACGCGCGGTCGTTGCTGACCTGGAAGGCGGTGGCGTAGTCGAGCGTGTCGAGCTGCTTCTTGATGGCCTCGTTGATCGGCCTGCGATTGTGGCCGGCGCCCACGCACCAGAGCGAGGAGATGCCATCGACGACGGTGCGGCCGTCGTGCGTCCTGAACTCCATGCCGTCGGCGCCGACGAAGACCCGCGGGTCCTTGCGGAAGGCGCGGTTGGGGGTGAAGGGCAACCACTGGTTGTCCATGTTGAAATCGTTGAAGGCCATGCTCGGATCTCCACAGGGAAAAACGGCGATTCTGGCACCGCGCCGACGAACGACGGCCTGCGACAATCGGCGCCCTTATGACCTCCGCCTACATCCTGACCCTCTCCTGCCCCGACCGGACCGGCATCGTGCATGCCGTCTCCGGCTTCCTGCTCGAACGCGGCGGCAACATCGAGGAAGCAGCGCAGTACAACGACCACGGCACCGGCCTGTTCTTCATGCGGGTGCGCTTCGCCTGCGACGCCCACGGCCATGCCGAACTCTGCGCGCAGATGGCCGAGCTCGGCCAGTCCTTCGGCATGCAGTGGAAGCTGCACGACGCCGCGCAGCCGATGAAGACCGTGATCATGGTCAGCAGGGACGGCCATTGCCTCAACGACCTGCTGTTCCGCTGGAAGAGCGGGCTGCTGGCCATCGACGTGCGCGCCATCGTGTCGAACCACCGCGACTTCTACCAGCTCGCCGCGAGCTACAACGTGCCGTTCCACCACATCCCGGTGACCGCGCAGACCAAGCCGCAGGCCGAGGCGAAGCAGCTGGAGATCGTCGAGGCCGAGGGCGCCGAGCTGGTCGTGCTCGCGCGCTACATGCAGGTGCT
>JAKONL010000525.1 GCA_022701965.1 Burkholderiaceae bacterium
TGCCTTCCATCCAGTAGGCCCACTCGTAGGCTTCCATCTTGGCCTTGGCGGTGTCGAGCACGGCGCTGTAGTAGCCCTGGCGGTTGAGGTAGGCGCCGGCCCAGCCGTCGAGGAACCAGTTGATGAATTCGTAGGCGCCATCGAGCTTGCGGCCCGCGAGCGTCGCCGGCAGGCCGAAACCCGCGGCCCAGGCGCGATAGCCTTCCTTCAGCGGCTGGAAGGTGCAGGCGATGCCCTTGGTGCGCACGGCGGTCACGGCCGGGCTCCACATCGACTGGATCACCACCTCGCCCGACGACATCAGGTTGACCGACTCGTTGAAATCCTTCCAGAGCGCGCGGAACTGGCCGGCCTTCTTGGCTTCGATCAGCGTCTTGATCGTCAGATCGATCTCGGCCTTGGTCATGTTGCCCTTGTCGGCGTACTTTTGGATGCCCTTGGCCTCCACCACCATCGCCGCGTCCATGATGCCGATCGAGGGGATGTTCAGGATCGCGGTCTTGCCCTTGAATTCCGGGTTCAGCAGCTCGGCCCACGACTCGATCGGCCGCTTGATCAGGTCGGGGCGGATGCCCAGGGTGTCGGCGTTGTAGACCGTCGGGATCAGCGACATGAACTGCGTCGGCGCGGCCGAGAACACCTTGGACTTCTCGCCTTCGAGGTAGATCACCTTCTTGGGCGCCGTGCCCTGATCGCCGACCTTCCTGCCGCCGACTTCGCCCTTGGTGAAGAGGGTGGTGATCTTGTCGGCGTTCTTGATCTTTTTGGTGTCGATGCCCTTCAGATTGCCGGTCGGCACGATCTTCTTGAGCGAGAAGTATTCGGTGTCGATCAGGTCGAAGCTGTTGGGCGCGGTGACCGCGCGCTTGGTCACGTCGTCGGTGGTCACGGCCACGTACTGGATCGTGATGCCGGTGTCGGCCTTGAACTTCTCGGCGATGGCCTTGTCCTGGTTCACGGCCGTGCCGAGATAGCGCAGCGTGATCTTCTCCTGCGCATGCACGATCGGTGCGATGCCGGAGGCCAGGATGCCGGCGGTGCCCTGCAGGAGGGTGCGGCGCTGCAGGCCGAGCGGGCCGGCGACTCGGGAAGCGGTGGAATCGATGGGTTCGGACATGGTCGGGGAGTCTCCGTTGAGGTTGGGTTCGTGGTTCGTTCGTCGTGTCGAGGTATCGACGTCAGGCGGCGAGCGTTCGCGCATCGGCATCGGCCCAGCCGAGGCGAACGCGTTCGCCCTGGGCGTAGGGCCGTGCCATGAAGGCCGCCTCGCCCAGCATCACCGACACGTTCCTGCCGGCAGGCGCCGGCTCGGACAGCGCGAGCCCCAGCAGCACGTAGGTACCCTGGTATTCGACGTCGGTGATCTCCGCGGCGAGACCGTTGCTGCCCAGGCTGTAGGCGGCGCTTTCGGGAACGATGTTCATGTGGTCGTTGCGCACGGCCACCTTGCCGGCCGGCACGTCGATCACGTTGTGGCCGCCCATGAAGCGCGCGACGAACTCGCTCGCCGGATGGTTGTAGACCTCGTGCGGCGGGCCGACCTGCTCGATCAGCCCGTGGTTCATCACCACCATCGTGTCGGCCAGCGCCATCGCTTCCTCCTGCGAGTGCGTGACATGGATGAAGGTGAGACCGAGCTCCTTCTGCCAGCGGCGCAGCTCGGCGCGCATCTGGATGCGCAGGAAAGGGTCGAGTGCCGACAGTGGCTCGTCGAGCAGCAGCACGCGCGGCTCGGTGATCAGTGCGCGAGCGAGCGCCACGCGCTGCTGCTGCCCGCCCGAGAGCTCGCCGGGCTTGCGCTCGGCCAGATGGTCCATCGCAACGCGTGCGAGCAGGTCGGTCGCGCGTTCGCGTCGCTCCGCCTTGCCGACGCCCTTCATCTTCAGGCTGAAAGCGACGTTGTCGAGCGCCGACAGATGGGGAAACAGCGCGAAACTCTGGAACATCATCGCGGTGCCACGCGCCGCGGCGGGCAGGTCGGTGATGTTGCGGTTGTCCAGCAGGATATCGCCCGAGGTCACCGACTCGTGGCCGGCGATCATCCTGAGCGTGGTGCTCTTGCCGCAGCCCGATGGGCCGAGCAGGCAACAGTAGCTGCCGCTGGCGATACGGAGATCGATGCGGTCGACGGCGGCCGGCATGCCGTCCGCGTAGCGCTTGGTCAGGGCCACGATCTCGATGGCGGCAGGAACGGGGACTTTGGCTTCCATGTTTGCGCTGAGCAAGACATATGCCACCCCAAAATCTAAAACAATTTGTTACCTATGTGAACAACTTCGCGATGGTGGAGATGCGCGGTCCTCGCCAGACCGGGCGCACCCGCTAATATCCAACGCTTCTTAAACGAAGAAAAGCACCGATGGCACCGCTTTCGACGTGCAAGGGGCACTGAACTCGCATGATGGATACAGAAGTCACGATCGGTCTCGGCCTTTTGACGTTGGCGTTCGCCTCGCTCGCCATCTGGATGACCAGTCCGGAGAACAGAATTCCCTTCGCCATTCACGTCGTTTTCGTCAACGGCGTCGCCTATCTGATCGCCAACTTCACATGAAGACGGCGAAGCGGGCGGGAAAGGTTCAAGGCGGCGGTGCGAAGCGCGCCGTCTCCACGGACCGCAGCAGCATCTCGCGTTGTGCGCGTCCGATGCCGCGGATGCCCTCGGCCACCCACTTGACGCGTGCGGCGTCGAGGCTGCCGTCGCGTCGCCACGCGGCAAGTTCGGCGGACGGCTTGTGCAGCATGACCGCGAGCCAGACCGCCTGGACCGGCTCCAGCGCACGTGCGCTGCGACCAAAATAGCGCCGCGCTGCCGCCTCGACGCCGCAGATGTTTCCACCCCACGGCGCGTTGTCGAGGTAGAGCTGGAGGATTCGTGCCTTGCCGAGCGTCTGCTCCATGTCCATCGCATACAGCAGCTCGCGCAGCTTGCGCTCGCTGCTGCGTTCGTCGCCGGTGAAAAGCAGTTTCGCGAGCTGCTGCGTCAGCGTGCTGCCGCCGCGCTCCAGGGTGCCGGGCCTCTGGTTGCCGCCCACCGCCGCGCCGAGCTCGACCAGGTCGTAGCCCGGGTGCTGGAAGAAGCGCTGATCCTCGGCCGAAATCACCGCGCGCGCCATCCAGCTGTCGGTCGCGAGCCTCGCGGACGGGCCGCAGGCGGTGCTTCGCGCGCCGAGGATCGCTTCGGTGCCGAGCCCCTCGACCGTGAATGCGGCAACGCGCGGCAGCACGGCCAGAGCGCCGTCGGGCAGCGTCACCCCGGCATGCAGCGCCAGCGTGCCGCCGATGCGCGCCTGGCGCAGTTCCTGGAGATCCGGTGCGAGCACCGCATACCAGCGCGCGATCGGCGCTTCCTCGACGTCGATGTCGAGCTGAAGCGCGGTCTGCGACAGCCGTCCGTTCCAGCGTCCCTGGAGAGGTGCATCGCCAATACCACCGCCGCCCGAGGCACTGTTCTCCACACCGGGCCGCGCATCGAAACGACCGTACAGCCGGTTGCCGTCGCGCCGGACCGTGGCCGACAGCTGCGCGACCCGCAGCGGCTGGGTCCCCAATGCGGGAACCGGCGCACTGCAGGGCGCGCAGGCGAGCGTCAGGCTGCCGCTGCGCTCCTCCCAGCCCAGGCGCACCGGACCGAAACGCGTCTCCATGCCCAGGCCGGCCAGCCGTGGCGCGAGCCACGGCGACGTGAGGAGTCGCAGCGACGTCGGCACGCCGACATCGAACGCGACCGGACCCAGGCGCAGCGGCATCGTCCATTCGCCGGCCGCCGGTGCGAGCAGCAGCTTGGCGATCAGCACCAGCGCCACGAGCGCCGTGACGACCAGCGCGAGCAGCGCGAACGAAAGAAGGCGCAGTGTTCTTTTCAAGTGTTCCCCGAAGTTCGATCCGGTCCAGTCACGGCAGCACGTCGGACGACACCTGCGTCGCGCGGGTCGTGGCTTGCCAGGGGCCTTTCGAACGACCGCCCGCGGCGGACCAGTACCAGGCCGAAGTGTCGGTGAAGGCGTTGCCCTCGGCGTCGACGATACGTTCGCAGACACGCAGGGTTTGCCCGCCCTGCCGGCTCGCCGTGAAGCAGCGCCACATCCGTTGCTGCGCATCGTGCTCCAGCCGGGCATGCCGGATGCGGTAGCCCAGCGCGCGGTAGCAGTCGGTCGCCGGATGCAGCATCCGTGTCGGTGCGTCGACGCGCCGCAGCACGAACATGCTCGTGCCGTCGGTCAGTCGCGCGATCGTGCCTGGAAACCGTTGGGCGAAGCGGTGCTCGACCTCGCTGAGCGCCAGCGGCCGAAGCGGTGCACCGTCCCAGTTTGCAGGCCATTCCTGGAATGCGTTCGATGTCGGGACGGTCCGCGACGCGTCGGCGAAGGCGAACGCACCTCCGCCGAGCAGGCTCGATGTCATGGCCACCGCGAACACGCCCTTGTGCAGCACGCGGTCGACAAAGCGGTTGCGAAATCCGAGCCCACCCGCCGATGCATGCCGACGACCTTCGTCCGCCGTGCCGCCACGTGCCATCACGCAGGCGATGCCGCCGCACACGGCGGCCAGCAGAAAGAGCCCCCACGCACCGTGAGCCCAGGGGCCGAGCGGACGGCCCGCGCCTTCGAGCGCCAGCAGCAGCGTGTTGCGCAGGACGTTTCCGGCCAGCACGAAAAGCCCCACGGCGGGCAGCCGCGCGGCGAAACCGCGATCGCCGCGACCGGCCCACAGCGCCACCGCGCAGGCCGTGAAGTAGCCCAGCCAGACCATCTGCACGCCCGAGCACGGCGCGTCCACGATGACCTGGCGGCCGTCGATCGTCAGCGTGCTGCCCTCCCGCACCACGTCGAAGACGGGCATCAGCAGCCAGCGCGCGGCCTCCGCCGTCGCCACGCGCAGCGGGTAGCCGGCATAGAACTGCAGCGACGACAGCACCGGCAACGCCAGCACCGCCAGGCCCGCGACGGGCAGCGTCGCCGTGCGCCCCGGCAGGAAGGCCATCAGGCCGCCGGCCC
>JAKONL010000128.1 GCA_022701965.1 Burkholderiaceae bacterium
GCGTGATCTCGTCGGTCGAGATGTCGTCGCGCAGGGGCAGGGCCGCCGCGAGTTCGACGCGTTCGCCCCGCAGGCAGCGAGCGACGATCTCGGGCGACGTGGCCAGGAACAGCACGGACGGTGCGAAGGCGAGGGCGGGCATGCCCCGATCGTCCCCGCGGCGCGCGGCCGCGGAAAGCGCCGATGCGGCAGACCGGCTCTCGCGGAATTCGAGATCCGGGCTTACCCGCGCAGCGCCTCGACCAGGGCCGCGACCGAGCGCAGCCGTGGCGACTTGCGCAGGGCATACAGGCGCAGGCTGCGCGCAGCCCACGGCTCGTCGAGACGGACGCGCGCGAAGCGCGGGTTGCCGGCGTACGCGGCGGCCGCGCTGCGCGGAATCACCGACAGGCCGAGGCCGGCCTCGATCATCCGGCAGACGGCGTCGAAGCTGCTCACCGACACGGTCGGCGCGAAGGGCCGGCGCAGGGCGGCCGCGCGCTCGCGCAACGACCGGTCCAGCGCGCCGCCCTGGTGGACGCCGATCAGCGGATGCTCGAGCACCTGCGCGAACCGCATCGACGCGCGTTGCGCCACCGGATGGCCCGCCGGCACCACGACCTGCAGCGGGTCGGTCGCGAACGGCCAGGATTCGAGGCCCGCGGGCACGGGCAGGTCGACGCCGACGCCGACATCGGCCCGGTCGTCCAGGCAGGCCCGCACCACGTCGACGGTGTCCTGCTCCTGCAGCGACACCTCGATCTGCGGATGCGCCGCCATGAAGGCCTGCAGCCGCTCGGGCAGGAAGCCGACGACGGCCGACATGTTGGCGTAGAGCCGCACCGTGCCGCGCAGCGCATCGCCCTCGGTCTGCACCTCGCGCACCAGCGCCTGCAGGTCGTGGTCGATGCGCTCGCCGCGCGCCAGCACCACGCGGCCGGCGTCGGTGAGTTCGATGCCGCGCGGCGAGCGCACGAAGAGCGGCGTGCCGAACGCATGCTCCAGGTCGCCGAGACGCCGGCTCAACGCCGACGGCGCGATGTGTTCCAGCGCCGCGCCGCGCACGATCGAACCGGCGCGCGCGGCGGAGACGAACAGGCGCAGGCTGTAGGCGTCGATGCGGCGGGTCAAGCGGGCGGCTCCTCGGTCACGGAAGAAACGGAAACGATAGGTCCAGGGACGAAGCATGACGCTAACAGGCCGATAGAAAACATTGCACGCAATTGAATTGTCGGCAATGGAATAATCGCGGCCCAGTCAACGAACCAACCCCCGGAGTCCCTCCATGAAGCTCGCCAAGACCGTCCTCGTCGCCGCCCTCGCCCTCGCGGCGACCGCCTCCTTCGCCCAGACCCCGGCCAAGCCTTCCGTCGTGATCGTCCACGGCGCCTTCGCCGACGGCTCCGACTGGGCCAAGGTGATCCCGCTGCTGCAGGCCAAGGGCGTCGACGTCGTCGCGGTGCAGAACCCGCTGACCTCGCTGGAGGACGACGTCGCCGCGACGCAGCGCGCGGTCGCGGCCCAGCCCGGCAAGGTCGTGCTCGTCGGCCATTCGTGGGGCGGCGTCGTGATCACGCAGGCGGGCGAGGATCCGAAGGTGTCGGGCCTCGTCTATGTCGCGGCGCTCGCACCCGACGCGGGCCAGGCCGGCGGCGAACTCGGCAAGGCCTATCCGCCGGCACCGGGCTTCGCGTTCATCCAGGCCGACGGCGCCGGCTACCTCAGGATGAGCCGCGAAGGCATCGCCAAGCACTTCGCGCAGGACGTGCCGGCCAAGACGACCGACGTCATGACCGCCACGCAGGGTCCGATCAACGGCAAGGCCTTCGAGCAGAAGGTCACCACCGCCGCCTGGAAGACCAAGCCGTCCTGGTACATCGTCGCCAGCAAGGACCACATGATCCAGCCGGACCAGCAGGTCGCGATGGCCAAGACCATCAACGCCAGGGTCACGACGCTGGCCACGAGCCACGTGCCGCAGCAGTCGCAGCCGGCCAAGGTGGCGGCCGTGATCCTGGACGCGGTGAACAGCGCGAAGTAAACGCGCCTGGCGAGGAAACGGCCGCTCAGGCCGTCGCGGTCAGCATCGCCGCCGGTGCAGCCGCCGCGCCTTCGAGCGCCGGGCCCTGCAGGGCTTGCGCGCCGTAGCCCCGGTTGACGTCGAGCCCGACGATGCGCCAGTCGTGCGCCGGCAGCGCGATCGGATGCAGCACCCGCTCGAAGGAGCGCATCGGCCAGAGCACCCCGAAGTGCCGCGCGTGCTCGAAGGTGTCGACCTCCGCGACCGCGCCCTGCGTGCCGGCGAAGCCTTCGAGCGTGAAGCGCACCCGCCGCATGACGTCGTCCTCGCGGTCGATGCACAGCGCGACGCGGTCCCTCGGCGTGCGTCCGAGCCCGGGCGCGAGCCAGACCTCGACGATGTCGCAGAGGCGGCCGTCGACGCGTTCGGTGCCCGCCATGCGCGGCGACACGTCGCGTCCGGCGAGCCACAGCGGCCCGAGCAGGAAGAGCTTGTAGGCCTCGGCCACGAGCGCGGAGGCGTCGAGCGTCGGCGCGTCCGTGGCGGGTATGCCGTTGCGCCAGACCGCGATCTCGCCGAGGCCGTTGCCGGAGGCGGCATTGGCGTCGGCGGCACGCTTCCACAGCACCTTCTTCATGCCGCTCGGCCCGGTATAGAGCTGCGCGTTGATGCCCAGCGACGGCATCAGGCGCTCCTGCGAGCTGCCGCGGTAGCCCGCGTCGACCACTTCGGGCTGGATCTTCCCGATCAGCGGTCGCCACTTGCCGTCGTAGGCGATGTTGATGTCGCGCAGCTGCCGGAAGGCGCCGAAGCCGTGCGCCTCCGCGCTGCGGCGCAGGCGCATCGCGGCCGCGAGGTCGGGCGCCGCGTTCGGCTGCGCCGTCAGCGGCAGGGGCGACGTGCAGCCGCCGAGGGCTGCGAAGGCGGGCAGCATCACCGCGCCGAGGGCGGTTCGGCGCGAGAACGCGGGTGCGGTGCGAAGAGGCATGGCGTCTGGAGGATGGCAGGACCGGGCGTCCCGCTGAAACCTTATCAGCAAGCCGCGCCCCGCGGGGCTCCGGTGGCCTCAGTGGTGTCCGGCCCCGGGCTCGACGCGCGCGATCACTCGCTTCAGGGCCTCGAAGCAGTCCGCGTCGATGGCCGTGCCCACCGTTCGCGCCATGATCTCCAGCGTCTGCTGCACGGGAATCGCGCCGCGGTAGGGCCGGTCGGCCGAGATGGCGTCGAAGATGTCGGCGGTGGTGATGATCCGCGTCTCCAGCGAGATGCGGTCGGCCTTCAGGCCGCGCGGATAGCCCGCGCCGTCGAGCCGTTCGTGGTGCGCGGCGGCGGTCACGGCAAGCTCCTTGAAGGCGCCGATGCGCGAGAGGATCGCCTCGGTGTGCGCCGCGTGCTCCCGTACCGCGATCCACTCCTCGCGGTCGAGCGACGCCGCCTTGTCGAGCACCGAGTTGCTCACGCCGAGCTTGCCGACGTCGTGCAGCAGCGCGCCGCGGCGCAGCCAGCGCCGGCGCTCCTGTGGCAGGCCGAGCTCGGCGGAGAGGGCGTCGACGTAGTCCGCGACCCGGCTGCTGTGGCCGCTGGTGAAGGAGCTCTTGCTGTCGACCACCTGGCCGAACGCGGCGGCGATGTCGTCGAGGTAGTCGTCGTCGAGCGCGACGCGGCCCTCGGGCGGTTCCAGCGCGAGCACGCGCGGTTCGACGTCGGCCGATGCCAGGCACGCCCAGAAGGACGGCTCGGCCGCGACGCGCTCGAAGGCCGCGACCAGCGCCGGATCGAACCAGCTGCCGGCGCGGCCGCGCACCTCGCGCAGCGCGGCGCCCGCGTCCTCGGCCGTGTGGAAGACGTCGACGACCTGCGACAGCAGGGCGATGCGCGCGTTCACCGGGATCGCCTCGCCCTGCAGCCGCTGCGGCCGGCCGTTGCCGTCCCAGTGCTCGTCCAGGCTGCCGATGCCCTCGGCCACGGCTTCGCCGAAGCGCAGCTGCCGCGCGATGTCCGCGCCGCGCGTGCAGCGCGTGAGGATCAGTTCGTCGGCGATCTGCGGTCCGTTGCGCATGATGTTGACGATGCCGCGCAGCCGGTCGGACAGCCCGGCCTTGAGCCCGGTGTGGTTGAAGACGAAGCGCAGCATCTGCGGCAGGCTGTCGCCGACGGTCTTGAAGTCGCGCTTGAAGCTCAGGTCGTCGGTCATGTAGAGCTCGCAGATGCGCGCCGCGTTGCTGCTGCAGCCGAGGTCCTTGAGCAGCAGCGTGTAGTAGAGGTCGCGCAGGGCGGCCTCGTCCAGTCCGATCTCGCTGCCCACATGCATGCCGATCCAGCAGGCACGCACGCAGTGGCCGCGCGGCTGGCCCTCGGTCATGTCGAGCGCGTGGCTGAGGGAGGCGATCAGTTCGGAGAGCTGCAGGCCGTCGCCGGCATCGTCGGAGGCGGTTCGGGACTCGGTGGGCGAGAAGGGCGTCATCCGTCGTTATCGACTCGCGCGAGGCCGGACTTGAACGGCGACCGGTGAACTACTTGGCGAAACACGCCCCGGGGGCGGGAGGGAGAGGGAGTCGAACCCTCCCGGCGACGCGTGGCGCCACCCACCGGGTTTGAAGCCCGGCCGTCCCACCAGGGACGCTTCCCTCCCATGAATGCATGGGCGCTAACCGAACAGGACCGTATCGGGCCTCAGCAGGTGCACGTCCCCGACGCGCCTCGTATAGCCGATGCGGTCGAAGAATTCGAGCAGCTGGATCGCCCGCTTGCGGCCCAGCCCCGTCGCGTTCCTGAAGCTCGCGGCCTGCAGGCCGTCCGGTCCGTCGAACCCCTCGCGCGCCAGGAAAGCCAGCCTCTCGATCGTCGCTGCCGGATAGTACAAGTCCTTCACGACCTGGAACGTCAGTCCGCGCCGCGCGAGGCTCGCCAGCGTCTGGCGCACCACCGGTTCGGAGGCGCCGCTGTCTTTCGCGAGGTCGCGCACCCAGGGCGGGTCGAAGCCGCCGTCGGCCAGGCGCGGCAGGAGCTTCTGGGCCAGGCGTTCTTCGGTCGCGCTCAGCACGGCGGCATGCGCGGGCAGGTGCAGCCAGCTGCCGCTGCGCGCGAGCGTGCCGGCCGCCAGCAGCGCCTCGACGGCGTGCTGCCACAGCGCGTCGCCCACGCGCGGGCCGGCCAGCCGCTTGAGGCGGCGCAGATCCGGGCCGACGTCCTCGGGGCTCGCGCGATGGAAGTCGGCCAGCCGCTCGCCGATGCGCTTCTCGAGCGCGGCGAGATGCGGGGCCGAGACAATGGCCGCGCCGAGCCGCACGGCGTCCGCCGGCAACGGCAGGGGCGCATCGCCGCGCCAGCCGAGCGTGCGCAGCAGTCGATCGGTGTCCAGGCCGAGCGGCGCGCCGGCGAGCAGCGCCTCGATGCCGGCGGCGCCGGCCTCCAGCGTCCAGGCGGCGAGCGTGCGCAGGCGCTCGGGCGTGCGCCGGTAGCGCATCGGCGCGAACGGATCGAGCACGCGCACGCCCGCGATCGTGCGCGTGGCCGACGCGTCGCGCAGCACGCCGCGGTCGCCGTGCCAGGCGCCGATCGGCTCGCGCAGCACCAGCTGGGCGAGTGCGGTGCCGCCGGGCGCCAGCAGGTCGCGGTCGAGCAGCGCGACGGAAGCCATCGCGTCGCTGGTGCCCAGGTGCACGTGCACGGTGGTGCCCGAGCGCAGCGCGTGCGTCTCGCCGGGCCAGAGCGCGAGCTCGACATCGACGCGCTCGGTGGCCAGCGCGATGCCGGGCGCGCAGACCCATTGCCCGCGGCTCACTTCGTCCTTCGCCACCCCGGCCAGCGCGAGGGCGCAGCGCTGGCCGGCCCGCGCAGTGTCGGCCGATTCGTTCTGGGCATGGATGCCGCGCACGCGAACCTGGCGCCCGCCGGGCATCAGCAGCAGCTCGTCGCCGATGCGCACGCGGCCGGCGACGGCCGAGCCGGTGACGACGGTGCCGACGCCGGGGAGGGTGAAGGCGCGGTCGACCGCGAGGCGGAAGGCGCGCGTGTCGTCGGCAGACGACGGCCCGGGACCGCCCGCCTGTGCGACCAGGTGCGCGCGCAGGGCGCCGATGCCCTCACCGGTGGAGGCGGCCACCGGGAATACCGGCGCGCCGGCGAGCGCCGTGGCGGCCAGCAGCGCCTCGACCTCGCCGCGCACCTGCGCCACGCGTGCATCGCGTTCGCCGGCGTCGATGCGGTCGGTCTTGGTGATGGCCACAGTGCCGCTCGACAAACCGAGCAGCGCGACCACGGCCAGATGCTCGCGCGTCTGCGGCATCACGCCGTCGTCGGCGGCGACCACCAGCAACGCGTGGTCGATGCCGGTGGCGCCGGCGAGCATGGTGTGCAGCAGGCGCTCGTGGCCCGGTACGTCGACGAAACCCAGCGAGACGTCGTCCGCCCCGGGGCCGGGCGCGGGCGCGCGCAGGTACGCGTAGCCGAGTTCGATCGAGATGCCGCGTCGCTTCTCCTCGGGCAGCCGGTCGGTGTCGACGCCGGTGAGCGCGCGCACCAGCGTCGTCTTGCCGTGGTCGATGTGGCCGGCGGTGCCGATGATCATCGTCAGCGCAGCCGCGCGTTCAGGAGGTCGAGCTGGGCCGTGAACGCGGCCGTGTCGCGGTCTTCCAGGCAGCGCAGGTCGAGTAGCAGCCGGTCCTCGGAGATGCGCCCGATCACCGGTCGCGGCAGGCCGCGCAACGCGGTCGCCAGCGCCTCCAGAGCGGTGCCCAGTCCCTTGCGCGACGTGCCCGCCGGCGCCAGCGCCAGGCCGGCCGACGGCAGGCGCTCGACCGGCAGCGACCCGGAGCCGATCTGCCCCTGCATCGCGACGATCTCGACCGTGAAGCGTGGCGCGACCGCGGCGGCGACCGGTGCGCGCAGCGCTTCGGCGGCGGCACGGATTGCTTCCACGGGGCGCGTGAGCAAACGCAGCGTCGGCAGGTCCCGCGCGAGATGCTCGGGCCGCAGGTAGAGCGACAGCGTCGCCTCCAGGGCGGCCAGCGGCAGCTTGCTCATGCGCAGCGCCCGCTTGAGCGGGTATCTGCGGATGCGGCCGACGGCCTCCTTGCTGCCGACGATGAGCCCGGCCTGCGGGCCGCCGAGCAGCTTGTCGCCGGAGAAGGTCACGACGTCGCAGCCGGCGGCGACCATTTCCTGCGGCAGGGGCTCGCGCGGCAGGCCGTAGTGCGCCAGGTCGACCAGCGAGCCGCTGCCCAGGTCGGTCGCCAGCGGCACGCCGCGCGCGTGCGCGATGCCCGAGAGCGTCGCCTCGCCGACCGCGGCGGTGAAGCCCTGCACCTCGTAGTTGCTGGTGTGCACCTTCATGACCAGCGCGGTGCGCTCGTTGATGGCGCGCTCGTAGTCGGCCGGGTGCGTGCGGTTGGTGGTGCCGACCTCGACCATGCGCGCGCCGGCGGCGGCCATCACGTCGGGCATGCGGAACGCGCCGCCGATCTCGACCAGTTCGCCGCGCGAGACGATCACCTCGCGATCCCGCGCGAGCGCGCCGATGGTCAGCAGCACGGCCGCGGCGTTGTTGTTGACCACCGTCGCGGCCTCGGCGCCGGTCAGGGTGCACAGCAGTTCCTCGACCAGCGAATCGCGGTCGCCGCGACGGCCCGTCTCCAGGTCGTACTCGAGGTTGTTCGGCGCGGCCATCGTCGTCATCAGCCGTTCGAGCGCGGCATCGGCGAGCACGGACCGCCCGAGGTTGGTGTGGACGACGGTGCCTGTGAGGTTGAACACGGCCCGCATGCGCGGCGCCAGGCGCTCCTCGATGCGCGCGGCAAGTGCGGCCTGCAGGGCCGGCGGGCCGACCTCGGTGCTCGGCACCGCGCCGGCCCGCACGCGCACGCGCAGGTCGTCGAGCAGGGCACGCGCCTCGGCGGCCACCAGGGTGTGGCCGTGCGTCGCGATCGAGGCGGCGACGGCGTCGCTGCGCAGCAGCCGGTCGACGGAAGGCAGATCCTGGGGCCTCGCCGTCGAGTCGTGGACCACGAACCCGTCGGGGGCACCCATCAGGAGGTTCCGTCCGTCGGGAGCGGCCGGGTGGCGGGGTCAGCGGGGTCGACGGGATCGGGGTCGCCGAACAGCAGCATCCGGTTGTGTCCGCTGCGCTCGACCCCGGCCTCCGACACCAGCAGGTCGAGCGCGACGCTCGCCAAGTCGTCGGCCGCCGGCTCGACTTCCATGTCCTTCTCCATCAACACCTGCTTCAGGTAGTGGCCGCAGGTGTCGCAGCACTCCGCCTTGACGGCGCCGGGCCGGGCGCCCGTCACCGTGGGTTCCACGCCGGTTTCGGCCGGTTCGAGCGACTGGAAATGGATGCCCTTGGTGCTCTCGCAGTGCGAGCACTTGATGCGGACGTAGTGCCACTGCACGCTGCACAGCGAGCAGTGGAGGTAGCGGAAGCCGGCGTCCTCGGCACCGATGCGCGTGATGCTGGCCGTCGGCAGGCTGCCGCAACAGGGGCAGAGCGTTCCCGGGTCGGTGTGGCCGAAGACGCGCTCGCCGTGCACCTCCACCGTCCGCAGCGCGAGCCTCGTCCAGTAGACCTGCAGACCGGCCGCGATCAGCGGCGCGGTCGCGAGGTCGAGCCCGAGCGTGATGCGGCGCAGCAGCTTGTCGGCTTGCGCATCGATCCACGCGTCGTCGCAGGCGGCGAGACTGTCGACCGTATCGCGTGCGGGCCCGCTCGCCAGCCGCGCACGGAACAGGCCCAGCAGTCGGCGAAACTCGGTGCGCCAGACCGGGTCGCGTGGCCATCCGAAGGCCGGCGTCGGTGGCTTGAGCGCCCTGGCTGCCGCGGTGCAGGCGGCGGCGTCGGGCAGCGGGACGTCGGGGTAGCTCTGGAGCACCTCGTGCTGCGCCGAGGCGAGATCGGCGACGAACAGGAGGTAGTCGCGCATCGGATGCGACGCCGCGAGCTGCCGCAGCCGCAGCTGGCGGTCGGCGAAGACGCTCGCCTGGACCGGCAGGTGCACGAACGGCATCTGCCGCCCGGCCTGCAGGGCGATTTCCTCCGCCGAGAGGACGCGGGTCGAGGGGATGGGGTTGGTCGTTGGAGGTATGCCGGAAGTACTGGTCATTGCCAGCGCATTATTCCCCGCGCGTCATCTTCCTGTGCCAGAGCGGGTGATTGAGCTTCGCCCAGCGCTCGGTCACGGTGCCGCGCGTCATGGCGCGGACCGTGCCCTTGATCCAGATCGCGGCATAGATGTGCGTAATGACCGAGAGGATCAGCCCCGCTGCCGAGGCCGCGTGCACGACCACCGCGATCCGGCGCACGAGGATCGGGAAGAAGCCGACGAACCACGGGCTCCAGAACATGAAGCCGGTCACGAACAGCAGCAGCAGGCTGATGCCGAAGACCCAGAACACCAGCTTCTGGCCAGCGTTGTACTTGCCCACCGGCGGCATGCCCGACTTGTCGCCCTTGAGCATCGCCGGCGACTTCTTCATCCATTCGACGTCGTTGCGGTCGAGCACGTTGTCGCGCCACATCGTGAAGAACATGAAGGCGAAGCCCACGACCATCGCCACGCCGAAGAACGGGTGGAGGATGCGCGTCCACTGCCCGCCGCCGAACAGTGCGGTGAAGAAGAACAGCGACGGGTGGAAGAAGGCCAGGCCGGAAAGCCCGGCGGCGAAGAACAGGAGTGCGACGAACCAGTGGTTCATGCGCGTGGCGTCCCTGTAGCGGCGGAGATAGCGTTGGCTCATTTGCAGTGCTCCTTCATCAGGCCCGCGGGCTGTCGTGCGAAGCCGTCGCGGTCGGCGGCGGCGGAGCCGTGGACGACATCACGACGGTGCGCGGCGGCTCCTCGATGATCACGTCGTCGTGGCCGTGCGCGTCCGGATCGGTACCGTCCGCCGGATCGGCCGGGTCTTCCTTCGCCTCCACCGGGCCGACCTTCATGTAGTGGAAGAAGCTGCCGACCACCGCGCCCACCATCGCGAACACCGCCAGCGGCTTCGCGACACCCTTCCAGAGCGACACCATCGGGCTGATGTGCGGATCCTTGGGCAGGTTGCTGTAGAGGTTGGGACGGTCCGCGTGCTGCAGCACGTACATGACGTGCGTGCCGCCGACGCCGGCCGGGTCGTACACGCCGGCGTTGGAGAAGCCGCGCTCCTTGAGGTCGACGATGCGCTCGTCGGCGTACTGGTGCATGGCCTCCTTGGTGCCGAAATGGATCGCGCCGGTCGGGCAGACCTTGACGCAGGCCGGCTCCAGCCCGACGCTCACGCGGTCGGAACAC
The DNA here is from genome assembly GCA_022701965.1 of Burkholderiaceae bacterium. Next base: position 10,270 of record JAKONL010000128.1, read on the forward strand.
AGCGAGCACTTGTAGGCGCGGTTGTCGCCCTTGCTGATGCGCGGCACGTTGAACGGGCAGCCGGTGATGCAGTTGCCGCAGCCCACGCAGTTCTCGCTGATGAAGTCGACGATGCCGTTGCTGTACTTGACGATCGCGCCCGGCGCCGGGCACGCCTTCAGGCAGCCGGGATCCTCGCAGTGCATGCAGCCGTCCTTGCGGATCAGCCATTCGAGGTGGCCTTCGGTCGGCTCCACCTCGGCATAGCGCATCACGGTCCACGAGCTCGGGGTGAGGTCGGTTGGGTTGTCGTAGGTGCCGTGGTTGGTGCCGACCTCGTCGCGCAGGTCGTTCCACTGCATGCAGGCGACCTGGCAGGCCTTGCAGCCGATGCAGGCCGACACGTCGATCAGCTTGGCGACCTCCTGCACCTGCGGGCGGTGGCGGATGTCGGGCGGGGACACGGTCGTCGCCGAGCGCGCCGCGATGTCCAGGGATTGAAGCGAGGACATGGATCAGGCTCTCTCGATGTTGACGGTGAACGACTTGTACTCGGGCGTCTGCGTGTTCGCGTCGCCGACGAACGGCGTGAGCGTGTTCACGATGTAGCCCGGCTTCGTGAGGCCGATGAAGCCCCAGTGGTTCGGCAGGCCGACGGTGTGCACCGTGCGGCCGTCCACCTGCAGCGCCTGGATGCGCCGGGTGACCAGCGCGACCGCCTTGATGAAGCCCCGCTTGCTGCTGACCTTCACGATCGAGCCGTTGGTGATGCCCTTCTCCTCGGCCAGCTCGACGCCGATTTCCACGAACTGCTGCGGCTGGATGATCGCGTTGGAACGGACGTTCTTGGTCCAGTAGTGGAAATGCTCGGTGAGCCGGTAGCTGGTCGCGACGTACGGGAAGTCCTTGGGCACGCCGAGGCGTTCGAGGTCGCCCTTGAAGATCCGCGCCGCCGGGTTGGCGCGCGCCACCTCGTTGTTCGGGTGCATCAGGTTGTTCACCAGCGGCGACTCGAACGGTTCGTAGTGCTCCGGCAGCGGGCCTTCGGCCATGCCGGTCGGCGCGAAGAGGCGTGCCACGCCTTCGGCCGTCATGATGAACGGCCGCACCGCGTCGGGCGCCATCGGGTTGGCGTCCGGACGGATGTCGGGCACGTCCGAGCCGATCCACTTCGCGCCGTCCCACTTCACCAGCATCCGCTTGGCGATCCAGGGCTGGCCCGTGGTCGGGTCGACCGAGGCCGCGTTGTAGACGATGCGCCGGTTCGCCGGCCATGCCCAGGCCCAGTTGAGCGCCTGGCCGATGCCGTAGGGGTCGGCATTGTCGCGCCGCGCCATCTGGTTGCCGGCCTGCGTCCAGGCACCCGAGTACACCCAGCAGCCCGACGACGTGCTGCCGTCGTCGCGCAACTGGCCGAAGCCCGAGAGCTGCTCGCCGGCCTTCGCCAGCACCTTGGTCGGATCGGCCGGGTCGAGCACGTCGGTGATCGCCTTGCCGCTGTATTCCATCGCCAGTTCCTGGGCGGAGGGCGCATCGGGAATCTTGTACGGCCAGCTCAGGTTGACGATCGGATCGGGGAACGCGCCGCCGTCCTTCGCGTAGGCGCTGCGGATGCGGTTGAAGATGCCCGCGACGATGTCGATGTCTTCCTTGGCCTCGCCCGGTGCCTCCGCGCCCTTCCAGTGCCACTGCAGCCAGCGGCTGGAATTGGTCAGCGAGCCTTCCTCCTCGGCGAAGCAGGTCGACGGCAGGCGGAACACGGTGGTCTGGATGTCCGCCGTCCTGACGTCGTTGAACTCGCCGTAGTTCTTCCAGACCTCGCTGGTCTCGGTGATCAGCGGGTCGATCGTCACCAGGAACTTGAGCTTGGAGAGCCCGTCGATGATCTTCTTCTTGTTCGGGAAGGAGCACACCGGGTTGAAGCCCTGGCAGATGTAGCCGTTGATCGCGCCGAGGTTCATCAACTCGAAGGCCTGCAGGACGTCGTAGAGCTTGTCGATCTTGGGCAGGTAGTCGAACGCCCAGTTGTTCTCCTTCTGCGCCGCATTGCCCCACCAGGCCTTCTGCAGGCTGACGAAGAACTTGGGGTAGTTCTGCCAGTAGCTCATCTGGCCCGGACGCAATGGCTTGAGCGCGCGGGTCTTGTAGTAGTCGTCGAGGTTCTGCTCGCTGTCGCGCGCCAGCGAGAGGTAGCCGGGCAGCGAGTTCGACAGCAGCCCCAGGTCCGTCAGGCCCTGGATGTTGCTGTGCCCGCGCAGCGCGTTCATCCCGCCACCGGCCACGCCGATGTTGCCCAGCAGCAGCTGCATGATCGCCGCGGTGCGGATGATCTGCGAGCCCTGGCTGTGCTGCGTCCAGCCGAGCGCGTACATCACCGTCATCGTGCGCGTGCTGGTGCTGGTGCTCGCGATGTATTCGCAGACCTTGAGGAACTTGTCCTGCGGCGTGCCGGTGATGCGGCTCACCAGCTCGGGCGTATAGCGCGAGAAGTGCCGCTTCATGACCTGCAGCACGCACTGCGGGTCCTGCATGGTCATGTCGACCTTGGCCATGCCCTGCTCGTCGAGCGCGTAGCCCCACGATTTCGGGTTGTAGTTGCGCTTCTCGGGGTCGTAGCCGCTGAACAGGCCGTCCTCGAACTTGTAGTCCGGGCCGACGATGAACGGGGCGTTGGTGTAGTGCCGGACGTATTCCGTCTGGATCTTGTCGTTGCTCAGAAGGTAGTTCAGCACCCCGGCAAGGAACGCGATGTCCGACCCGGCGCGCACCGGCGCGTAGTAGTCGGCCATGGCCGCCGAGCGCGTGAAGCGCGGGTCGACCACCACCAGGCGGGCCTTGTTATGTTTCTTGGCCTCGATCACCCACTTGAAGCCGCACGGATGCGCCTCGGCGGCATTGCCGCCCATGATCAGCACGACATCCGCATTCTGGATGTCCTGCCAGTGGTTGGTCATCGAACCTCTGCCGAACGTCGGGGCCAGACTGGCCACCGTAGGTCCGTGTCAAACGCGCGCCTGATTGTCGAAGACGAGCATCCCCAGCGAGCGGAACGCCTTGTGGGTGATGTACCCCGTTTCGTTGGAGGAGGCCGACGCGCAGAGCATGCCGGTGCTGGTCCAGCGGTTGACCGTCTGGCCGGCGGCGTTCTGCTTGACGAAATTGGCGTCGCGATCGTCCTTGAGCAGCTTGGCGATGCGGTCGAGCGCGCTGTCCCAGCTGATGCGCTTCCACTCGTTGGTGCCGGCTTCGCGGACTTCCGGGTACTTCAGCCGGTTCGGGCTGTGCACGAAGTCGAGCAGGCCGGCGCCCTTCGGGCACAGCGTGCCGCGATTGACCGGGTGGTCGGGGTCGCCCTCGATGTGGAGGATGGCCGGCACCACGTTCTTCGCCTTGTCGCCCAGGCTGTACATGATGATGCCGCAGCCCACCGAGCAGTACGGGCAGGTGTTGCGCGTCTCGGTGGTGCGGGCCAGCTTGAAGTTGCGTGTCTCGGCCAGGGCGGCGGTCGGCGAGAAGCCGAGCGCGACCAGGCTGGAGCCGACCAGGCCGGCGCCGCTCACGCGGAAGAATTGCCTGCGGCTCACGTCCATGACGCGACCTCCGGCGAATGAAGTGGGATGGGGTTCATCGTGGTCCAGGGTTGGGATGTTCTTCTGTCTGCTGTCTTCTGATTCGCTTACTTCGGCGCCGCGCTGCCGCCGTCTCCGGCGGTCGGCTGGGTCGCGTTGCCGGTCGGCGGCGAGCCGGCGTTCTGGCTCGCGGTCATGCCGCCGATCGCCGTGCCGCCCTCCGACGGACCCTTGCCATCCTTCGCGGGATAGACCGGATCGCCCGAGGGCGCTGGCCGGATGCCGGCCGGGTAGCTGGCCGACGGCGCACCGCCGCCCGCGGCGGTCGGGCCCTCGGCCGACGCGGTGCTCGTCGGCGAAGGCGGCGCCGACGGCTTGCGGTCACAACCGGCCAGCATGCCGAAGGCCATCAGCACCA
>JAKONL010000129.1 GCA_022701965.1 Burkholderiaceae bacterium
CGATGCCGATGATCGGGCGGCCCGACTGCAGCTCGTCGAAGCTCAGGCCGAAGTTCATGGTGCGCTCGATGTAGAGCGCGGTCATGTCGGCGTTGTCGGGGTTGTCGAACCACGACTGCGAGCGCAGGCGCTGCGGCGTGGTGCGCGGCTCCTTGGGCTGGCTGCGCGGCGTCGGCGCGTTCGGCTGCGCCTCGTCGGCCTTCACGGCCTCCTCGATCTTGTCCATCGCCTCGGTCTGCGGCGTCGATGCGGGAACGGGGGACGTGGGTTCGGTCATGACTTCATTCCTTTGAGTGTCTGGTCTGCATTGGGAAGCGCGGCGCAGTCGTCGATGTACTGCCTGACGATGTCCGCGAAGTTCTCGTGCGGCAGGAGGCCCAGCCGCGCGGCGCGCTCGGCCGTCGCGCCCGTGGGCCAGTTGGCGACGATGCCGGCCACGCGCTCGTCGCGCTCGAAACGCACCAGCGCGCGCACCTTCGGCCCGGCGACCTCTTCCAGCGCGTCGAGCATGTCGCTCACGCGCACGTTGAGGCCCGGCAGGTTCAGCGCGGTGCGGCCGCGGAAGGCTTCGCGCGTGGCCTCGTAGACGGCGATCAGGCCGTCGACGGTGCGCGAGGGCGAGGACACCGGATGCGACACGTCGGGCGACACCGGGCAGATCGATTCGACGCCGGCCAGCGGCTCGCGGATGATCCCGCTGAAGAACGACGAGGCCGCGCCGTTGGGCTTGCCCGGGCGCACCGTGACGGTCATCAGCCGCGCCGCACGGCCGTCGATGTAGCCCTTGCGCGTGTAGTCGGCGACGAGGTGCTCGCAGATCAGCTTCTGCGTGCCGTAGGAGGTCTGCGGCGCGGGCAGCGTGTCGTCGGCGACCCGCGCGGGCAGCGGCACGGCGGGGTCGGGCCCGAACACCGCGACCGAGCTCGAGAACACCACGCGCGCGACCTTGCCGCCGGCCTCGACATGGGCGCGCAGCGCGTCGAGCAGCGCGCGCGTGCTGTCGAGGTTGGAGCGCAGGCCGAGCTCGAAATCCGCCTCGCATTCGCCGGAGACGGCCGACGCGAGGTGGAACACGCCGTCGAAGGCTTCGGTGCGCAGCGCGTCGGTATGGTCCAGCAGCGGCCCGGTACGCGCCTCGACGCGCGCATCGGCCAGCAGGTCGGCCGGCGGCGGAGCGATGTCGGTCAGCACCATCCGCTCGATGGGCGCGCCGGCGAGCGAGCCGCGCGCGAGCAGGGTGCGGGCGAGGCGGGCACCGAGGAAGCCTCCGCCTCCGGTGATCAGCAGTCTCATGGAGTCTCCTTCTGGGTTTGGACGATCACGCCGGATTCGACCAGCCGCTGCTGGCCGTTGACGAGATGGCGGATCGCGTGATGGCGCGCTTCTGTCGGCTCCCGCCGCGCGATGGCCTCGACGATGGCGCGGTGCTCCTGCTGCACGGCGGCCATGAAGTCGCCGCGCCGCGCCTCGTTGCCGCGCGTGATGCGCATGGCCTCGCGCAGGTACTGCTCCAGGAAGCCGATCAGCAGTCTGAACTGCGGATTGCCGGTCGCCTCGCCGATCAGCCGGTGGAACGCCAGGTCCTCGTCGACGCCATCGCCGCCGCCGTCCACGGCCGTGTCGATGGCCTTCAGCGCACGGCGCAGCGCGGCGACCTGGCCGCGCGTGGCGCGCTCGGCCGCCAGCGCGGCGATCTCGCCTTCGAGCACGCGGCGCACCTCGGCCACGTGCACCACCGACTGCACCGAGTCGAGCACCGCCGGATCGAAGGCCAGCGGCAGGTGCGCGGGCGGCTGCGCGACGAACACGCCCGAACCCTGGCGCGAGACGACCAGCGACTTCGACTTGAGCTGGTGCACGGCTTCGCGCACCACCGTGCGCGACACGCCGTGGGCGAGCGCCATCTGCTGCTCGGTGGGCAGGCGGTCGCCGGGCCGGAGGGCGCCCGAGTCGATCTGCGCGACGAGGCGCGCCGCCAGGCGGTCCGACAGGCGATCGGACTCGGTGCGCAGCGGCTGCACGGCGGCGGAGAAAGGGGAGGTGGGCCCGAGGGCGGTTCGTTGGAGCACGGTTGTCCGCTCATCATACAAATCAGCTGCGTCTGCGAACAACCGGGTTTCCTCTAGACCGACGTCCAAGACCCCGCTGCCGCAAGCGATTTCGAAGCGGCGGATGATGAACGGATGACCAAGCTCTCCATCCTCGACCTGTCGCCCGTCTGCGAGGGCGGCACGCCGGCCGATTCGTTCCGCAATTCGCTGTCGCTCGCACAGCACGGCGAGGCGCTCGGCTACCGGCGCTACTGGCTGGCCGAACACCACGGCGTGCCCGGCATCGCCAGCGCCGCGACCGCCGTGCTGCTGGCGAACATCGGCGCGGGAACGTCGACCATCCGCATCGGCGCGGGCGGCGTGATGCTGCCCAACCATTCGCCGCTCGTGATCGCCGAGCAGTTCGGCACGCTCGAATCGCTCTATCCCGGCCGCATCGACCTCGGGCTGGGCCGCGCGCCCGGCTCCGACCAGCGCACCGCGCAGGCGCTGCGCCGCGATCTGCAGTCCGATTCCGACCGCTTCCCGCAGGACGTGATCGAGCTCATGGACTTCATGAGCAAGACGCCGCGCCAGCCGGTGATGGCGGTGCCGGGCCGCGGGTTGGAGGTGCCGATCTGGATCCTCGGCTCCAGCACCTTCGGGGCCCAGCTCGCCGCGCACCTGGGACTGCCCTACGCGTTCGCCTCGCATTTCGCGCCCCAGCAGATGATGCAGGCCATCCAGATCTACCGCGAGACCTTCAAGCCGTCGGCGCAGCTGGCCCGGCCCTACGTGATGCTGGGCTTCAACGTCTTCGCAGCCGAGACGCAGTCGGAGGCGGAATTCCGCGCCAGCTCCTGGCAGCAGGCGTTCGTCAACCTGCGCAGCGGCCGGCCGGGCCGCCTGCCGCCGCCCGTCGCGGGCTACCGCGAAAAGGCCGGTCCGCAGGAACG
>JAKONL010000146.1 GCA_022701965.1 Burkholderiaceae bacterium
TCGCCGCACTGCCGGCCGGCACGGTCGACACCCTGCTCAAGCCGGAGAACAAGCCCACGCTCACCAAGGTGCTGACCTACCACGTGGTTCCGGGCCGTCTGGACGCGGCAGCACTGATGCGCCTCATCGACGCCGGCGGCGGCAAGGCGATGCTCACGACCGCCGCGGGCGCCACGCTGACCGCGACGATGCGCGGCGGCAACGTCTACGTGATGGACGCCAAGGGCGGCACGGCGATGGTGACGATCGCCAACGTCTACCAGTCCAACGGCGTGATCCACGTGGTCGACAAGGTCCTGCTGCCGGCATGACCGCCGTCGATCCGTCACGCTGCCCGCTGTGCGGCGAGCCGAATCGATGTGCAATGGAAGTTGCACGCAAGACCGGCTCGCCGGTCGAAGCGTGCTGGTGCATGTCGGCGGAATTCCTGCCCGGCGTGCTGGACATGGTGCCGGCGCCGGCGCGCGGCTTAGCCTGCGTTTGCGCGTTCTGCGCCGCGGGAGCGCCGGTACCCGCTCCCGATATCCAGGCTCCCGATACCCAGGATTAGCTCTGGCTTTGCTGCGCCTGCAGCACGAGCTGATCCTGGTTCTGGTTCTGCGTTTCGCTGAGACTGTGTCCGCCGTCCTGCAGCGCGATCTGGTCGCTGCCCTGGTTCTGCGACGGGGCCTGCGCCATGTCGGGCACCATCGACGGTGCCGTCGAATCGGTCGTGGCGTCGTCGATCACGGCTTCCAGCGGCACGGCGAGCTCCGCGGCGACCTCCGCCTTCACCTGCATGCGCTGCTCGGTGATGACCTGGTGGATGAACTGCAGCTTGCCGACCGCCGCGCGCGGCAGCACGAAGGGGTAGTAGTCGGGCTGGCCCATGCTGCGCGAGAGTTCGTTGAGCACGTTGGTCAGACGCACCCAACCGTTGAGGAACTCCAGGAATTTCGTCGCGCCCGGATGGTCCGGCTGCCAGAGATCGGTGGGCTCGAAGAGGTCGTTCGACACCTCGACGTTCGACGCGTCGACGCCAAAGCTCATCGCCGTGTCCGCCGTGTCGGCCATGTGGAGGTAGTGCGCCCACGTCTCGGCCCAGTCCTCCCACGGATGCGCGCTGGCGTAGCTGGTGACGAAGCGGCTGGTCCAGTCCACCGGCGGCCCGTTCTCGTAGTGCGTGCGCAGGGCGTCGGCGTAGCTCGCGCGTTCGTCGCCGAAGAGTTCGCGGTAGCCGTCGATCCACGGTGTCGGGAAGATCAGCTGGTCCCAGTAGAAGTGCCCGACCTCGTGGCGGAAGTGCCCGACGAGGGTGCGGTAGGGCTCGCGCATCTCGGCGCGGATGCGTTCGCGGACGGCGTCCTCGGCCTCCTCGACGTTGAGCGTGATGACGCCGTCCTCGTGGCCGGTGAGCACCTTGGGGCCTCCGGGGAGGTTGCTCAGGAAATCGAAGGCCAGGCCGTTCCTCGGATTCATGTGGCGCGTGACCACCGGCAGGCCCAGCACCAGCAACTGCGACATCAGGCGGCGCTTGGCGAGTTCGAGCTTGCGCCAGAGTTCGTCGTTGCCCTGGATCGACATGTCGGGGATGGTGCGCGTCGTGCTGCACGCGAGACAGAAGCCCGGCGCCAGGCCGTCGGTGCAGAAGGACGCGCGATCGCCCGGACGCGGCGCCGGCACCATCCAGTTGCAGCGCGCGGCGCTCTCGTAGTTGGCGCAACGCCGCCACGCATGGCCTTCGCCGTCGCCGAAGTCGGTGTAGGTATCGGGTTCGGCGTCGGGGAACGCGGCAGGTGCGAGCGGCACCACGCCCAGGCTCTCGGTCACGTAGCCGAGCGGCGTCTGGCAGGCCAGGCACATCGTGTTGCCGAGGAAGACCGGACGTCCGCACTGACACTGGTAGGCACGGCTGATGGTCGGCGCGCGCAACTCGGCCGCGAGGGAGGGGGTTTCGGTGCGGGGCGCCATGGCGTCGGGAGAGCTGTCGTGAAAAAGGGAGTCCATGGCGTCGTCTCGTCTGTGTTGATGCTTGGCCGGGATTCTGAAGGCGCTCTCCTGCGACCCCGACGCGCAAACACCGATATCTTCGTAGGACAGGCCAGCCAGACTTGCACGCCTCCCGTGCTCCTCGATTGCCGCGTCTCCCGCTCCCATGACTGCCCACACCCCGCCGCCTTCCCTCCGAGAAAAGTACGGCGAACGCTATCGCTGGCTCCTGCTGATCTCGGTGATGGTCGGCGTGATGGCGTCGATCATGTCCTCGACCATCGTCAACGTGGCGATCCCCGGCATGAGCCACTATTTCGCGCTCGGCCAGGAGCGCGCGCAGTGGGTGAGCTCTGGCTTCATGGTGGCGATGACGGTGTCGATGCTCACCACGCCGTGGCTGCTGTCGCGCTACGGCTACCGGCGCACCTACGTCGGCACGATGGTGCTGCTGCTGGCCGGCGGCATCGCCGGCGGACTGGCCGACGACTTCTCGCTGGTGCTGGCCGCGCGCATCGCCGAAGGCCTTGCGGCCGGCGTCGTCCAGCCGATCCCGGCCATCATCATCCTGCGGGCGTTCGAGCCGCACGAACAGGGTCGCGCGAGCGGCATCTTCGGCATGGGCGTGGTGCTGGCCCCGGCGATCGGCCCGAGCATCGGCGGCGTGCTCATCGACCTGTTCGGCTGGCGCTCGATCTTCTTCATGGTGGTGCCGTTCTGCCTGGTCTCGATCTGGCTGGCCTACCGGTTCGTGCCGACCACCGCGCCCGGCGGCGTCGCGGCGGCGCGGGACACCGGGCTCGACTGGCGCGGCCTGGCGATCGGCACCGTCGGCACGCTGTGCCTGCTCAACGGGCTGGTGGCCCTGCGCGGCGAGTCGCCGGTCGAGGCGCTGGTACTGCTGGCCGCCGCGGCCGCCTCGCTGGTGGCCTTCATCAGGCTGCAGCGCCGCATGACCGCCGCCGGCGGCGCGCCGCTGATGAACATGGGACTGTTCGGCTACCGGCAGTTCGCGATGGGCAGCGTCGTCGCCTTCATCTACGGTGCTGCGCTGTTCGGCTCGACCTACCTGCTGCCGGTCTACATGCAGGTCGCGCTGCACCTGTCGGCCTCGCACGTGGGCACCATCATGCTGCCGGCGGGCATCGTGCTGGCCTTCACCATCGCGATGGTCGGCCGGCTCGCCGACCGCAAGCCGACCTGGCTGCTGGTGAGCATCGGGCTGGCGCTGCTGGCGCTGTCGTTCTCGCTGATGTTCACCCTGTCCCTGGGCAGCACGCTGTGGCTGCTGGTGGCCTTCGCGACCGTCGGACGCATCGGCCTCGGTTTCATCCTGCCCTCGCTCAACCTCGGCGCGATGCGGCCGCTGGCCAAGCCGCTGATCCCGCAGGGCGCGAGCGCCATCAGCTTCATCCGCATGCTCGGCGGCGCGGCCGGCGTGAGCCTGTGCGCGATCGCGCTCGAATGGCGCCTGGCCGCCAACGGCGATACCCTCGCGCAGGCGACGACCAGCCCCGCGCGGCTCACGGCCTTCAACGAGGTCTTCATGATGCTGGCCGCACTCTGCGCGATCGCGCTGCTGGCGGCCTGGCAACTCCGCGATCCGCTTCGCGACGGCGACCAAGAGGCCCCTTGACCATGTGCCAGCTGCTCGGAATGAACGCCAACACGCCGACCGACGTGAACTTCAGCTTCGCGGGATTCGCCCAGCGCGGGGGTCGCACCGACCATCACGCCGACGGCTGGGGCATCGCCTTCTTCGAGGATCGCGGCCTGCGGCATTTCGTCGACCACCTGCCCGCTGCCGATTCGCCGGTGGCCGAGCTGATCCGCCGCTACCCGATCCAGAGCCGCAACGTGGTGGCGCACATCCGCAAGGCGACCCAGGGCCAGGTCAACCTGCAGAACTGCCATCCGTTCGTGCGCGAGCTCTGGGGCCGCTACTGGGTCTTCGCGCACAACGGCGACCTGAAGGATTTCCGGCCGCGCCTGCACGGCAGCTTCCATCCCGTGGGCGACACCGACAGCGAGCACGCGTTCTGCTGGCTGATGCAGGAGCTCGCCAAGTCCCATGCCGACGTGCCGAGCATCGCCGAGCTCACCCTGACCCTGCGCGAACTCGCGCCTCGCGCGGCGCGCCACGGCACCTTCAACTTCATGCTGTCGAACGGTCAGGCGCTGTGGTCGCATGCGTCGACGAATCTCTGGTACATCGAGCGCCAGCATCCGTTCGACCTCGCGCACCTGGCCGACGAGGACGTGGCGATCGACTTCGCGCAGCACACCACGCCGGAAGACCGGGTGGCAGTGATCGTGACCGCGCCGCTCACGACCGACGAGACGTGGACGGCGTTTGCTCCGGGTGAGTTGGCGGTGTTCGTGGACGGCAGCCGCAGGGGCTGAGACGGCTGTCGCGCGAACGCAACAGCAGCGTTCTTTCCTACAAATCAACCGAAAGTATCAATGGGCAAAAGGATAATAACGGTTCTCATTTGTACTACCGCTCGCATTTGCAGGAATCCATGTCGTCTTTCGCCTTCCCACTCCGCCCGGTGACGATCGCCGCCGCCCTGGCGCTTCAGGCCGTCGCCGCACTGGCGCAGACCACCACGGCCGACCCGGCCTCCCTTTCGACCGTGACCGTCGAGGCCAGTGCCGACGCGTCCGCCGAAGGTCTCGCCAAGCCGTTCGCGGGCGGCCAGGTGGCGCGCGGTGCGCGGGCCGGCATCCTGGGCACGCAGGACCTGATGAATTCGCCGTTTTCCTCGACCAGCTATACCAACGAACTGATCCAGAACCAGCAGGCCCGCAGCGTCGCCGACGTGCTGCAGAACGATCCGTCGGTGCGGATCGCCCGCGGCTTCGGCAACTTCCAGGAGTCGTACTTCATTCGCGGCTTCATCGTCAATTCGGACGACATCGCCTACAACGGCCTCTACGGCCTGCTGCCGCGGCAGTACATCTCGTCGGAACTGTTCGAGCGCGTCGAAGTGCTGCGCGGTGCCAGCGCCTTCCTGAACGGCGCGGCGCCGACGGGCGGAGGCATCGGCGGCAACATCAACCTGCTGCCCAAGCGCGCGCCCAGCGAGCCGCTCACGCAGGTGACGGCCGGCGTCTCCAGCGGCTCCCAGGCCTACGTCGCCACCGATCTCGCGCGCCGCTTCGGACCCGACCAGAGCACCG
>JAKONL010000187.1 GCA_022701965.1 Burkholderiaceae bacterium
CTGAAGATCGGCTGGGCCTTCGCTTGGCGCACGCTGATCGCGGCCGAACTGGTCTTCGGCGCCTCGTCGGGCAAGGGCGGGCTCGGCTGGTACATCTTCCAGAACCGCAACGAGCTCTATACCGACCGAGTCTTCGCGGGGTTGGCGCTGGTGGTTCTGATCGGACTCGCGGTGGAAAGCCTGGGCTTCGCCACGCTGGAGCGGATGACGATCAGGAAGTGGGGGCAGCAGCGCTAGTTGCGCCGGCGGTCAGTCGGTCCGCGGCTCCAGGCCCGGCGCGCTGTCGATCTCGGACGCCTTGAAGAGCTTGTGCTGCGCCGCCGGGCCGACGGCGTCCATCACGACGGCCAGCCGCCACGGGTCGCCGCGCTTCGCGCAGGCGTGTTCCTCGTCCGTGAGACGGAAGGTCGGGACGCCGGGCGCCGTGCCCTTCACCGCGATCTTCAGCAGCGTGTTGCCCTTCTTGTCCGACACCTCGATGTCGTAGCCGAGATTCCGGCTCGACACGTTCTCCGGCTTGTAGCCGTAGCCGGCGAAGTGCTTGGTCAGGTAGGCGAGGGCGGCGGCCTGCACCTCCTCCTTCGTCGAAAGCACGACGACCGCCTCGGGCTTGGGCGCTGGCACGCTGCCGCGCGCTCGCGCGGCGGTCAGGTCTTCGGCGCTGGGCAGCCAGCCGCGCGCACCACGCACGAGGATCGCCACCTTGAGCTCCGAATCCCAGTTCGCGACGTGCCACTCCTGGTCGTCGGGTACGCGCACCGACACCTTGGCGGCCTTGTCGGTCTCCAGGCTCGCGATCGCGACGCGGTTGGTCTGCAGCACCACGCGCAGCGGCTGCGCGTTGTCGAGCGATTTCTTGAGCAACGCGACGCGGTCCTTGCCGCGCTGGATCTGCAGCGCGCTGCGCTCGCCGCCGTCGATGCGCCGTTGCGTGTCCAGCGATTCGAGGCAGAACCAGCGACCGTCCGCGGCGATGCTGACGTACTCGGCCCAGATCGTGGCGATGACGTTGCCGCCGGTCGCGAGCCAGGCCTGGTCGGACGCCTTCTCGCGCGCGTCGAACACGCCCATCCGGGCGATGATCTCGACCGGCGTGCGCTTGTCGCCCATGAGGCGTTTCTCGTTGATGACCGCGAGCACGGCGGCGTCGACTTCTTTTTCCATTCGTGAGGATTCCGGCGAGTTGCGATGGCCACCGAGTATGCATTGGGCCTACGGCACGACGACCGGGCGCGGCGGCGCATGATCGGCGCTTTTGCCGGCGCGCCCATGTCCGTCTTCATCCTGCTGCTCGGCGCCGTCGTGGTGCTCGCGATCCTGATCGACGCTTTCGAGGTCGTGCTGCTGCCACGACCGGTGCGCCGCCTCCAGCGGCTCAACCGCTATTTCTTCCGCGCCACCTGGGCGGCGTGGTCGAGGATCGCGGCCTTGTGGCCTGCGGGCCGCCGCCGCGAGGATTTCATCGGCATCTACGGCCCGCTCGCGATGGTGGCACTGTTCGCCTTCTGGGCCGCCTGCCTGATCTTCGGGTTCGGACTGATGCAGTGGGCGCTGCAGCGGCTGGTGCCGGACGCGGGGTCGGATTCGCTCGCCGCGCAGATGCTGGTGAGCGGTGACGCCTTCTTCACGCTCGGCTACGGCGACAACGTGCCCCACAACCTGATGGCGCGCCTGCTGGTGATCGTGGAAGCCGGTACCGGCTTCGGTTTCGTCGCGCTGACCATCGGCTACCTGCCGGTGCTCTACCAGCACTTCGCGCGCCGCGACATTCAGCTCATCGAGTTCTCCGCCCGCGCCGGTTCGCCGCCGACGGCCGCGACGCTGCTGGCATGGCATGCGCACGGCGACGCGGCTTCGCTCGAGACCTGGCTCGCGGGCTGGGAGACCTGGGCGAGCGACCTGATCGAGAGCCATGCGGTATATCCGATGCTCGCCTTCTACCGCTCCCAGCACGACGGCCATTCGTGGCTCGCCGCCCTGGCGGTGGTGCTCGATCTGTGCACGCTGCTCATCGCGGGCGGCGGCGACGCGCGCTGCCACCAGGCGACGGCGACCTTCTCGGCACTGCGGCGCATCCTCGACGAATCGAGCGCGGCGCTGGGCACCGGCGACCTTCGCGCCACGTCGACCCGCCGGTGGGACGACGCATCGCTGCAGCTCGTCGCGCCGACCCTGAGGCGGATCGTGCCGCAGTGGCGCGACGATCCGTCGACCCGCCGCGCCGTCGAGCGGCTGCGATCGACCTACGAGCCGCGTCTCGTCGGCCTCGCGCAATACCTGATGCTGAAGCTGCCCGAATGGGTCGACCCGGCGGGGCTGGCGCAGGAGCGTTTCGGACGCGACGCCGTGGTGGAGCAGCTCATGAAAGGGCGTTGAGCGTCGTCATTCGCGGCAGTCATCGCACCGCGGCGTTCGGGTCCGGGCTCGTCACAGGCCTGGGTGTCGACGGTCGCGCGATCAGGTCGCGCACGTCCTGCGCATAGGCCGCGAGCCGGCGTGCCGCGCGCTCACGCTGGTCCGGGCGCGTGGCCTTGTGCAGCGCGGCGATGTTGCCGCAGCTCTCGGCCAGCAGCGCCTGCTGGTAGTCGCGCCACGGGCCGGCGGGCGGCTGGGCGACGCGCCGCGCGTAGGCGTCGATCGCGGCGCGTCCCTCGCGTACCTCCGTGCGGCCGTCGCCGAGGCGGCGCAACAGCGCCAGGGCTTCGCGCTGGCGCTCCCTGCGCTCGGCGTCGATGCGGCGCGGGTCGAAGATCGAGCGGTCGACCAGGTCGCGCAGCAGCGCGCGCTGGCCAGCGTCGAGCGTGCCGTAGAAATCCTCGCTGCGGTCGAGGAAGGCGTCGTAGCGCTTGCGATGCTGCTGGTCGACGCTGCGGTCGAGCCAGTCTTCGGCGTAGTCGGCGTTGACCTTCGCGTATTTGCGCTCCAGGTAGCGCAGCTGGCCGTCGCCGAGCGTCGCGGCCAGTTCCGCACCGGGCTGCGAGGCGTCCAGCGCGGCGGCGAGCAGGCGATCGCGGATCGCGTCGCTGAACTCGCAGACCTGCGATGCGGCGACGTCGCCGGGCGCGAGGCGCTCGGCCCTGTCGAGGAGCACGAGGACTTTCGGCAACTCGTTGCGACGGTGGCGTTCGAGAAGCTGCGCGAGCTGGTCGCGCACCTGCGGCGTCTGGGCGCCGGTGAAGTCGACATAGCCGTCGAGCCACCAGTAGCCGACCTCCGGCAGATTGTTGTAGGCGAGCTTGACGGCGCTGCAGCCGCACAGGGCGATGCCCGCCGCGGCGGCGAGCAGCAGCTTCGCCAGCGAGGCGCGGAAGGTCGAAGGCATTCGCATCGGGTTCCTGGTGGAGTCGTCGGTCGGGTCCCAATCTAACGGGTGGACCCGGTCGAGCGCTTCGCCGACCGGCCGAAAACCCTGTGCTACGCTCGAAAACGATGAATGTCCGCCCGAGTGGTGAAATCGGTAGACACAAGGGACTTGAATCAATTTGAGCCCTCCGGGAGAAATTCCGGAGGTGAAGCCCGTCAAATTCGGCGAACGCCCTGGCTGCCTCCAAGCATCCGAGCCAACGCCGAGCCAAGCCCCGATCGAAAGACCGGGGAAGGTGTAGAGAGCAGACGGCGGGCACCTAAAGCCGCAAGGCCAGGGTGAAGGCGTGCTCCAGACCACGAACGGTGCTCGCGCGCCGGCGGCGAAAGCCGAAGTGGCAGGAAAATCCCTCGACTTCGCGGTCGTGCCGGTTCGATTCCGGCCTCGGGCACCATCGAAACGGCAAGGCGCGGTGCGCCGTGTCCGCATCAGCATCCGCGCATCGATCCGGCCTGCGGCCGACCCCGATCGGTTTTCCGGAGTTGCGTCAGGCGAGTGCGCGCGTCGAGCGTCTCTTCAGGAACACGATTGCCGGGCGTTCGACGGCGAGATAGAACAGACAGCTGGCCACGATCGAGGCCAGCACGCAGAAGATCGAGAAAATCACGGACTCCGGCTTGTTTCCCGCGAAGAAATAGGCGGACAGGAAAACAATCACGGGGACATGGACGATGTACAGGGAATAGCTGAAATTGCCTATTC
>JAKONL010000214.1 GCA_022701965.1 Burkholderiaceae bacterium
TGGCCGACACGCAGATCGCGCGCTTCATGGTGCTGCACAAGGAACTCGACCCGGACGACGACGAGCTGACCCGCACGCGCAAGGTGCGGCGCGGCTTCATCGCGCAGAAGTACGCGGTGCTGATCGATGCGCTGTACGCCGGCAAGGCCGAGCAGTTCATCGAGACGCAGGTGAAGTTCGAGGACGGGCGCACGGGCACGGTCAGCGCGACGCTCAAGGTGGTCGAGGCGAAGCGCTTCGCCGAAGTGAAGGCGGCGGCATGAGCACCGTCGCCAACGCCAACGTCAAGAAGATCGGCGAGGTCGTCCTCGACGTGCAGAACATCTCGCTGGGCTTCGGCGGCGTCAAGGCGCTCACCGACATCAGCTTCGACGTGCGCGAGCACGAGGTCCGCGCCATCATCGGCCCGAACGGCGCGGGCAAGAGCTCGATGCTCAACTGCATCAACGGCGTCTATGCGCCGCAGCAGGGCTCGATCACCTTCCGCGGCCAGACCTTCAGGCACATGAACTCGCGCCAGGTCGCCGAGATGGGCGTGGCGCGCACGTTCCAGAACCTGGCGCTCTTCAAGGGCATGAGCGTGCTCGACAACATCATGACCGGGCGCAACCTGAAGATGAAGAGCGGGCTGCTCGCGCAGGCCTTCCGCAATCCGTTCGGCTGGGGCGGCGCCGAGCGGGAGGAGATCGCGCAGCGCGAGTTCGTCGAGCGGATCATCGACTTCCTCGAGATCCAGGCCTATCGCAAGACGCCGGTCGGACAGCTCCCCTACGGCCTGCAGAAGCGCGTCGACCTCGGCCGCGCGCTGGCGATGGAGCCGCAGGTGCTGCTGCTCGACGAGCCGATGGCCGGCATGAACGTGGAGGAAAAGCAGGACATGAGCCGCTTCATCCTCGACGTCAACGACGAGTACGGCACGACCATCGTGCTGATCGAGCACGACATGGGCGTGGTGATGGACATCAGCGACCGCGTGGTGGTGCTCGACTACGGCAAGAAGATCGGCGACGGTACGCCCGACGAGGTCCGCAACAACGACGACGTGATCCGGGCTTACCTGGGCGTGGAGCACTGACATGGGATTCTTCCTCGAAACCGTCTTCGGCGGGCTCATGGCCGGCATGCTCTACGCGCTGGTCGCGCTGGGCTTCGTGCTGATCTTCAAGGCCTCGGGCGTCTTCAACTTCGCGCAGGGCGCGATGGTGCTGTTCGCGGCGCTGGCGATGGCGCGCTTCGCCGAATGGATTCCGCGCTGGCTCGGCTTCGACAGCCTGCTGCTGGCGAACGTGCTGGCCTTCGTCGCCGCGGCCGCCTGCATGATCGCGGTGGCCTGGCTGGTCGAGCGGCTCGCGCTGCGCCACCTGGTCAACCAGGAAGGCATCACGCTCCTGATGGCCACGCTGGGCATCGCCAACGTGCTCGACGGCGCGGGGCAGCTGCTGTTCGGCAGCGCGACCTACAAGATCGACGTCGGCATGCCGAAGGACCCGTTCATCGTGCTGGAGAACACCTTCGATGGCGGCCTGCTGCTGAGCAAGGAAGACCTCTACGCCGCGGTCGCCGCCGCGGCGCTGGTCGGCCTGCTGACGCTCTTCTTCCAGAAGACGCGCACCGGCCGCGCACTGCGCGCCGTCGCCGACGACCACCAGGCCGCGCAGTCGATCGGCATCCCGCTCGGGCGCATCTGGGTCATCGTCTGGGCGGTCGGCGGCATCGTCGCGCTGGTGGCCGGCGTGATCTGGGGCAGCAAGCTCGGCGTGCAGTTCTCGATCTCACTGGTGGCGCTCAAGGCGTTCCCGGTGGTGATCCTCGGCGGGCTGACCTCGGTGCCCGGCGCGATCCTGGGCGGGCTGATCATCGGCGTGGGCGAGAAGCTGTCGGAGATCTACCTGGGCCCCTACCTGGGCGGCGGCATCGAGAACTGGTTCGCCTACGTGCTCGCGCTGGCCGTCCTGCTGATCAGGCCGCAGGGCCTGTTCGGCGACAAGATCATCGACCGGGTATGAAGCCCTCCCCCAGTCTTCGCGCACTTCGTGTCGCTTCGCCACCCCCCTCGCCGGGGGCAATACCAGTGGCCCGGCAAAGCCGGTTCCACGGTATTCCTGGAATGGTTCACGCATGGAGTTACCGCTGTGTTCTATAGAGAAAACGGGCAATTCAAGAGCAGCTACCGGGCCGACCTCGGGCTGTTCCCCATCGCGCAGGACCGCTGGGCGATGCTGGCGCTCGCGGCGGTCGCGTTCGTCGTCGTGCCGCTGGTGGCGAGCGACTACAGCTTCCGCGCGATCCTGATTCCGTTCCTGATCCTGTCGCTGGCCGCGATCGGGCTGAACATCCTGGTGGGCTACTGCGGGCAGATCTCGCTGGGCACGGGCGCCTTCATGGCGGTCGGTGCGTACGCGGCCTACAACCTGCAGGTGCGCGTGGAGGGGATGCCGCTGCTGCTCGCGATCCTCGGTGGCGGACTGGCCGCAACGGTGCTGGGCGTGCTGTTCGGGCTGCCGAGCCTGCGCATCCGCGGGCTGTACCTCGCGGTCGCGACGCTGGCGGCGCAGTTCTTCACCGACTGGTTCACCAACCGCGTGAAATGGGTCACCAACGATTCGTCGTCGGGTTCGGTGAGCGTGAATTCGCTGAACATCCTCGGCTACCAGTTCTCGACTCCGGCGGAGCGCTACCTGCTGTGTCTGACGATGGTCGTCGTGTTCGGGCTGCTGGCCAAGAACCTAGTGCGCGGCGCGGTCGGCCGCGAATGGATGGCCATGCGCGACATGGACGTGGCCGCCTCGGTGATCGGCATCCGCCCGGTCTACGCCAAGCTGTCGGCCTTCGCGGTCAGCAGCTTCATCGTCGGCGTGGCCGGCGCGCTCTGGGGCTTCGTGCACCTGGGGGCGTGGGAGCCGGCGGCCTTCGGCATCGACAAGTCGTTCCAGCTGCTGTTCATGATCATCATCGGCGGGCTCGGCTCGATCGCCGGTGCGTTCTTCGGCGCGGCCTTCATCGTGCTGCTGCCGCTGCTCCTGAACTACGTGCCGCACTGGCTCGGGCTGTCGATCTCGACCTCGACGGCGTCCCACCTGGAGCACATGATCTTCGGCGCGCTGATCGTGTTCTTCCTGATCGTCGAGCCGCACGGGCTGGCCAAGCTGTGGTCGACCGCCCGTCAGAAGCTGCGCCTCTGGCCTTTTCCACACTAGGCCGGGCTCGTTCCCGTCGTGACCCCATCAACCCAAGGAGACAAGAGAATGAAATTCCGTACGCAATGTGTCGCCGCAGCGATGGCTGCGGCTTCGATCGTCGGCGGCATGTCCGTCGCCGCGGCCCAGACGGCCGAGCAGTTCGTGCCGCTGCTGGTCTACCGCACCGGCCAGTTCGCGCCGCTGGGCATCCCGTGGGCCGACGGCAAGCAGGACTACCTGAAGCTGGTGAACGCGCGCGACGGCGGCGTCAACGGCGTCAAGCTGACCTACGAGGAATGCGAGACCGCCTACGACGCGGCCAAGGGCGTGGAGTGCTACGAGCGCCTGAAGGGCAAGGGCTCGGGCGCCTCGGGCTTCGACACGCAGTCCACCGGCATCACCTTCGCCGTGACCGACAAGGCCTTCGTCGACAAGGTGGTGGTGGAGACGCCCGGCTACGGCCTGTCGCAGTCGG
>JAKONL010000230.1 GCA_022701965.1 Burkholderiaceae bacterium
CTGTCGAGCCATGCGCAGGCTGGCACGCTGGTCGTCATGGACAGCCTCGCTGTCGAGGCGAACAAGACCAAGACGCTGATCGGCAGCTGGTCGAACATCGGTGCGGGCAAGACCGCACTCGTGATCGACGGCGACATGGTCGACACGAGCTTCGCATTGGCCGCGGGCAACCTGCACACGATCAACGTGATGCCGGCTGCAGGCGCCAATGTGTACGATATCCTGAAGCACGACACGCTGGTCCTGACCCGCGCTGCCGTCGAGAAGCTGGAGGCCCGCTTCAATGGCTAAGCAGAAAGAGGCGATCGACGCACGTCACTATGACGTCATCGTCGCGCCGCACATCACCGAGAAGGCGACGCTGCTCAGCGAGCACAACGCGGTCGTGTTCAAGGTCACCAACGACGCCACCAAGCCGCAGATCAAAGCTGCGGTCGAGGCGCTGTTCGACGTGACCGTTCTGGGGGTCAACACGATCGTCCAGAAGGGCAAGACCAAGAAGTGGAAGGGTGCTCCTTACAAGCGCTCCGACATCAAGAAGGCGATCGTGACGTTGAAGGACGGTCAGTCCATCGACGTGACGACGGGGATCTGATCCGATGGCACTGAAGCATTATAATCCGACGAGCCCCGGCCAACGCGGGCTCATCCTCGTCGACCGTTCGGCGTTGCACAAGGGCGGCCCCGTCAAGGCGCTGACCGAAGGCAAGCGCAAGACCGGTGGGCGCAACAACAAGGGCCATGTGACCTCGCGCGGCATCGCCGGCGGTCACAAGCAGCGCTACCGCATCATCGACTTCAAGCGCCGTAACTGGGGCGTCGATGGCGTGGTCGAGCGGATCGAGTACGATCCCAACCGGACCGCGTTCATCGCGCTGATCAATTATGGTCAGACCGCCGATGGCAAGGAAAACGTTGCCTACATCATCGCGCCGCAGCGTCTTGCGGTCGGTGACAAGGTGATCGCCGACAAGAAGACCGACGTTAAGCCGGGCAATGCGATGGAACTGGGCCAGATGCCGGTTGGCACGATCGTCCACAACGTCGAGATGAAGCCGGGCAAGGGCGGTCAGCTCGCACGGTCGGCAGGCACCTATGTGCAGGTTGTCGGTCGCGACAAGGGCATGGTCATGGTCCGCCTCAACTCGGGCGAGCAGCGTTACCTCCACGCCAATTGCATGGCGACGGTCGGTGCGGTGTCGAACCCGGACAATGGCAACACCAACCTGGCGAAGGCCGGTCGTAACCGCTGGTTGGGCATCCGCCCGCTGACGCGTGGTGTCGCCAAGAACCCGGTCGACCATCCGCACGGCGGTGGTGAAGGCCGCACCTCGGGTGGCCGTCATCCGGTCACGCCTTGGGGCAAGCCGACGAAGGGTGCGCGCACCCGTCATAACAAGTCGACGGATAAGATGATCATCCGTTCGCGTCATTCGACGAAGAGGAAGGGCTAAGATGGCTCGCTCAGTCTGGAAGGGTCCCTTCGTGGATCTCCATCTGCTGAAGAAGGCAGAAACCGCGCAGGAAACCAACGCGCGTGGTGCGATCAAGACCTGGTCGCGCCGCTCGACGATCCTGCCGCAGTTCGTCGGCCTCACGTTCAGCGTCTATAACGGTCGCAAGTTCGTGCCGGTTTCGGTCAACGAGGACATGGTGGGCATGAAGCTCGGCGAGTTCGCGCCCACCCGCTATTTCCCCGGCCATGCCGCGGACAAGAAGGGCAAGCGCTAATGTCTAAGGCAAAAGCTCCCCGCCGCGTGGCGGACAACGAGGCGCTGTCGGTCGGCACGCAGATTCGTGGTTCGGCGCAGAAGCTCGGTCTGGTTGCAGCGCTCATCCGCGGCAAGAAGGTCGGCGATGCGATGAACATCCTGCAGTTCTCGACCAAGGGTATGGCCGTCGACGCGCGCAAGGTGCTGGCTTCGGCCATCGCCAACGCCGAGAACAACCATAACCTCGACGTCGACGCGCTCGTCGTCGCAGAGGCTTCGGTCGGCAAGTCGATCGTGATGAAGCGTTTCGCGACTCGTGGTCGCGGCAAGTCGACGCGCATCCTCAAGCCGTTCAGCCGTCTGCGCATCGTCGTGCGCGAGCAGGAAGAAGCATAATGGGTCAGAAATCGAACCCGATCGGTCTGCGTCTGCAGATCAACCGCACCTGGGACAGCCGTTGGTACGCCGAAGGCGCCGACTATGGTCGTCTTCTCCTCGAAGACCTCAAGATGCGCACCTACATCATGAAGACGCTGCCGCAGGCCGCGATCTCCAAGGTTGTGATCGACCGTCCGGCCAAGCTGTGCCGCGTTTCGATCTTTGCTGCACGCCCCGGCGTGATCATCGGCAAGAAGGGTGCGGACATCGAGAAGCTGCGTCGTACCCTCGGTGCGATGACGTCTTCGGATGTCAGCCTGAACATCGTCGAGATCCGTAAGCCGGAAGTCGACAGCAAGCTCGTCGCCCAGGGCATCGCCGATCAGCTCGAGCGTCGTATCGCCTTCCGTCGCGCCATGAAGCGTGCGGTCCAGTCGGCGATGCGTCTCGGTGCCGAGGGCATTCGCGTGAACTGCGGCGGCCGTCTCGGCGGCGCAGAGATCGCCCGCTCCGAGAGCTACCGCGAAGGTCGCGTTCCGCTGCACACGCTGCGCGCGAACATCGATTATGCCGAGGCTACGGCGCACACGTCTTACGGCGTCTGCGGCGTGAAGGTCTGGGTCTTCAAGGGCGAGATTCTCGGCAATGATCCGACGTCGTACGACCGGATCATGATGGAGGCTCAGACCTCCGGCGTGCGTCCGCAGCGCGACGATCGTCGCTAAGGGTCAGGAACAGACATGCTGCAACCAAAAAAGACCAAGTTCCGGAAGGCCTTCAAGGGGAAGATTTCGGGCGACGCCAAGAGTGGCTTCTCGCTCAATTTCGGATCCTACGGGCTGAAGGCGATGGAGCCTGACCGGATCACCGCACGCCAGATCGAGGCGGCTCGCCGCGCGATCACGCGTCACATCAAGCGCCAGGGGCGTTTGTGGATCCGCATCTTCCCGGACGTCGCCGTGTCGTCGAAGCCGGCGGAAGTCCGCATGGGTTCGGGCAAGGGCGCCCCGGAATATTGGGCCGCGCGCGTGAAGCCGGGCCGGATCCTGTTCGAGCTCGACGGTGTCGAGGGGCCGCTCGCCGCGGAGGCGTTCAGCCGCGCCGCGATGAAGCTGCCGATCAAGGTCAAGGTCGTGGCGCGTCTCGGCGACACGTCGCACCTGGAGGGTTGAAGATGACCAAGGCTACCGATCTTCGCGCCAAGAGCGACGACGAGCTGACCACGCAGCTGGGCGACCTGAAGCGCGAGGCTTTCAACCTGCGCTTCCAGGCGGCGACCAGCCAGCTGGAGAAGCCGACCCGGGTGAAGGAAGTCCGCAAGGACATCGCCCGCATCAAGACGCTGCAGTCCGAGCGTACGCGCTCGGCTGCCAAGTAAAGGACGAGAGACATGCCGAAGCGCGTGCTGACCGGGGTGATCGTCTCGGACAAGACCGACAAGACGGTGGTGGTGAACGTCGAGCGCAAGGTGAAGCACCCGCTCTACGGCAAGATCATCCGCCGTTCGAAGAAGTATCATGCTCACGACGAGAGCAACGAGTACAAGGCCGGCGAGACCGTGCGGATTGAAGAGACCGCGCCGATCTCCAAGCTGAAGACGTGGACGGTGGTCGAGCGAGTGAACACCCACGCGACGCCCGAGCGCGTCGACGTGGACGCCGCCGCCTGAGCTGTTCCGGTTCGCCCCTAGCGAACCGGATGGATTGAACGGAACCACCGGGCCTTCTGGTCCCGGCAGGCCAGATGAGAAGGAACCGGATCGATGATCCAGATGCAGTCCAATCTCGACGTCGCT
>JAKONL010000242.1 GCA_022701965.1 Burkholderiaceae bacterium
GGCTCTCGCCGATGCCGAGGTCGAGCGTCGGCAGGGCGGCGGCGCGCTGCACGTCGCCCAGCGCGCGCGCCTCGGCCACGCGGGCGGCGGCACCGCGCAGGTCGGCGTTGTGCGCGAGCGCACGTTCGACGAGCCGGTCGAGCGCCGGATCGCCGAACGTGCGCCACCAGCCGGTGTCGAGCGGCCGGCGCGGCAGCGCATCGGCCACCGGCCGGCCCTGCCAGGCGCTCGGCACCTCGGCCGCGAGCATTGGCGCCGTCGTCGGCGCGGTGCTGCAGGCCTGCAGCAGCAGGGCGGCGGCGATGGCGGCAGCGCCGAGTGCGCCGGTGCGCCTCACGAGCCGCTCCCGGCCGCCGTGGCGGGAGCCGTCGTTCCTGCGGTCCCGGCAGCGGGCGCGGTGCCGCCGCGCGTGTCCACGCTCACCACCACCGACATGCCCGGGCGCAGGTGCTGCGCCGCCGCCTGGTCCGGGTCGACCGCAATGCGCACCGACAGCCGCTGCGGGATCTTCACGAAGTTGCCGGTCGCGTTGTCCTGCTTGATGACGCTGAATTCCGAGCCCGTGGCCGGTGCGATGCGCTCGACGCGGCCGGTCAGGCGCGCGTCGGCGAGCGCGTCGACGTGGAAGCGGGCGACCTGGCCCGAAGCCATGCGCGCGGTCTGCGCCTCCTTGAAGTTCGCCACCACCCAGACCTGCGCCGGCACCACCGCCATCAGCTGCGTGCCGGGCGTCACGTACTGGCCGAGCTTGACGCCGACCTCGCCGACGTGGCCGTCGCGCGGCGCGCGGATCTGCGTGTTGTCGAGATCGATCTCCGCCAGCTTCACCGCGGCGCGGGCCGAGTCGACCGCCGCCTCCACCGCGTTCCTGTTGACCACCACCGTGCGCAGGTCCTGCGTCGCGACGGCGCGGCCGGCCTGCGTCTGCAGGGCGCCGGCTTCGGCCTGCTTCATCGCCGCCTCGGCCTGGTGCAGCACGGCCTCGGTCTGGTCGCGCTCGCGCTGCGACAGCGAGCCGTCCAGCGCCAGCGGCGTGGCGCGGCGCATGTCGGCCTGCGCCCGCACGAGCTGGGCGCGCGCATTGAGGATCTGCGCCTGGGCGCCGGCGATCTGCGCCTGCGTGTTGCCGATCGCGGCTTCGCGCGACAGCCGGGCCTGCGCGGTGTTGGCCAGGTTGGCTTCCTGCGCGGCCAGCGCGCTGCGCGCCTGCTCCAGCTTCTGGCGGTAGATGCGGTCGTCCAGCTTCACGATGACCTGGCCGGCCCTGACCTCCATGTAGTCCTGCACGGCGACCTCCGCCACGTAGCCGTCGACCTTGGGCGCGACGATCGTCACCATGCCGCGCACGTAGGCGTTCTCGGTGGTTTCGGTGCCGGTGCGAAACGGCGGCAGGCGCCAGGCGTAGAGCACCAGGCCGACGCACAGCAGCGTGGCGGCCAGCACGATCCAGGTGCCGCGGGAGCGAAGGGTCTTTGAGAAATAGGGCATGGCGGACGATCGGAAATTCGGAAACTGGAATGGGATGGAGAGGCCGGAGCGGAGTCGGGTCAGGACGCGATTTCGGCCGGCGTGTCCTCCGGCACTGCGCGACGCGACCGGTGCCAGCGGTGCGTCTTCACGCCCGCGAAGACGAAGAAGCCCAGCGTGGAGACCAGCGCCACCGCGTGGAACAGGTCGTTGTAGGCCATCACGTAGCTCTGCTGCGTGACCTGCTGGCTCAGCAGCGTCAGGCCCTGCGTGGCGCGTGCGGCCGGGTCGTTGAGGCTCGACGCATAGGCGCCGCCGAGCTGCGCGAGCCGTTGCGCGACCTGCGGGTCGGACAGCTGGAGGTGTTCGACCAGCTGCGAGTAGTGCAGCCGCTGGCGGTCCACCAGCAGCGTCGAGAGCCACGCCTGGCCGATCAGCCCCGCGAGCGCCTGGCCGCCGCCGAAGACCGCGATGAAGCTGATGAAGTTCTTCATGCCGCCGGCGATCACGTTGCCGAAGCCCTCCAGCAGCGCGGACGCCAGGAACATCGCGCTGGCCGTGGCCAGCAGCGTCTGCGAGACGTAGAGGTCGTTCGGCCGCGTGAGCACGGTGGCGTCGCCGTCCATCAGCGCCGACACGATGATCAGCACCAGCGCGATGTCGCCGAGCACGCCGAACTTCTGAGACGGCAGCGCCAGCAGCGCCGCCAGGAAGCCCGCGACGGTGCCGGCCGTCACGCACAGGAACAGCAGGTGCATCTGGTCGTTGGTGAAGCCAAGCGTGTTCATCAGGCCGACCGCGCCGACGGTCTGCTCCGCCAGCAGGATGCGGAACAGCAGCACCGCGCCCATGAAGCGCAGCATGAACGGGCTCACGATCCAGCGCAGGTCGAGCAGCGGCTTCTCGCGCTGGAGCTCGGTCGCCACGTAGAGCCCGAAGAGGACCACCGACCCGGCCAGGCAGACGCCCAGCCACGGCGTGTCGCTCCACCAGTGCAGGCGGCCCTGCGTGAGCACCACGCACAGCAGCGCCAGTGCGCTCGCGTAGAGCGCGAAGACGACGCCGTCGCCGCGCGCGAACATCTGCTGCGTGGGCATCGGCCGCAGGCGCACGACGTTGATCGCGGCCATGCACAGGACGGCCAGCGCCACGTCGAGCAGGTTGAGGCCCTGCCACTGGCCGATCTGCAGCAGGTCCTCCGAGATCACGCGCGACAGCGGCGCGCCGACCTGCAGCGCCGCGAAGCCCAGCACGACGCCGGTGAAGATCTTCGCCGGCGGGAAGGCCTGCATCATGTAGAGCACCGTGAGGCTGCTGATCGGCGCGGCGGCCAGCCCGAGCGCCGCACGCACCACGACGGCCGAGCCGAGGTGCTGCGTGAACAGGTGCGCCACCGCCAGCAGCAGGTAGATGCCGATGACGATGTCGGCGAACCAGCGCAGGCCGTACTGGTAGCGCACCTTGGTCAGCAGCACCGAAGCCGAGATGTTGGTGGCGAAGTAGGCGGTCGTGAGCCAGCTCGCCTCGGTGGCGGTGGCCCCCAGCGCGCCCTGCACGCCGGTCAGGTTGGAATTGACCAGGTTGATGCCCAGGCCCTGCGTGACGCCCAGCAGCAGGCCGACGGCAGCCATCGCGATGCCGTCGCGCAGCACGTAGGGCGGCGGCGGGGGCGGCAGGGGCGCGGCCGCCGCCACGGCCGGCACCGCTTCGCGCGCCTCGCTCACGGCGCGTCCGCCTGCGCGGCCCGGCGCGCCATCGGCATCACGAGCATGTCGACGAAGCGCGCGATCGAGGCGCGCGTCACCGTCTCGCCGTGCGTGTTGTAGCGGTACAGGATCAGCGATGGCACCAGGTCGAGCAGCATGTCCATGTCCTGCGGCGGGGCGATCTCGCCGCGCGCGACGGCGCGCTCGACCAGCGAGCGCACCTTGGCGCGCCGCGCGGTCAGGCGCTCGGGCGTGACCTTGGCGGTCCAGGCCAGGTGCTGGCGCACGTTGCCCAGCATCTCGTGCATGGCCGCGCGCATCAGCGGGTCGCCGATGCCGTAGTAGTGCGCGTAGGCATCGATCAGGTCGTCGCGCAGCGCGCCGGTGTCGACCTCGATGTCGAGCGGCGAATGCCGGGCCAGCGCATCGGCGAGCAGTTCGTCCTTCGAGCGCCAGCGGCGGTAGAGCGAGGCCTTGCCGGCGCCCGCGCGCTGCGCGACGGCTTCCATCGTGACCGCGCCGATGCCGCCTTCGCCCAGGAGCGCCATCGCGCACTTCAGGATGGTGGCGTCGAGGACCGCGTCGCGCGGACGGCCGGGGGAGGCGACGGAGGAAAGGTCTGACATGGGCGGACAGGGATGGCGAAAAGGGTTCGATCGGACGTTTTTCGGAACGACTTAGTTCCGAAACGGTAGTGTATCGAAAATACGGGATCCTTGCAGCCGGGCAGGCCGCGTCCGGCCGTGTCCGGCCGGCGCTCCGGATAATCCCGCGATGGACCGCCTCACCCAGCTCGAATCCTTCGTCTCGATCGCCGCCCGGGGCAGCCTGACCGCCGCCGCCCGGGCCGAGGGCGTGGCGCCGGCGATCATGGGACGCCGCATCGACGCGCTGGAGGAGCGGCTGGGCGTGAAGCTGCTGGTGCGCACCACGCGGCGCATCACGCTCACCCACGAAGGCAGTGCCTTCCTGGAAGACTGCCAGCGCCTGCTGGTCGAATTCGCCGAGGCCGAGGCCAGCGTCAGCGCCGGCGGCGTCCGGGCCAGCGGCCACCTGCGCGTGACCGCGCCGGCGGGCTTCGGGCGCCGGCATGTCGCGCCGCTGGTGCCACGCTTCCACGCGCTGCATCCGGAAGTGACGCTGTCGCTGAACCTCAGCGACCGCGTGATCGACATGGCCGGCGAGGGCTTCGACTGCGCGGTGCGCGTGGGCGACCTGCCGGATTCGTCGCTCGTCAGCCTGCGCCTGGCCGACAACCGGCGGCGCTGCGTCGCGACGCCCGAGTTCCTGCGGCGCCACGGCATGCCGCGCCATCCGGGCGACCTGGCGCGCTTCGCCTGCCTGACGCTGTCGAGCGACGCCTCGCAGACGCGCGGCTGGGCGTTCCGGGTGCCCGTCGAAGGTGGCGAACCGGAAACGATCCATCTGAGGCCCCAGGGTCCGCTCGACTGCTCCGACGGGCAGGTGCTGCACGACTGGTGCCTGGCCGGACACGGCATCGCCTGGCGCAGCAGCTGGGAGATCGACGCCGAGATCGAGGCCGGCCGGCTGGTGCCGCTGCTCGACGAGTTCGCGGCGCTGCCCAACGGCATCTACGCGGTGTTTCCGCAGCGCAAGCACCTTCCGCTGCGGGTGCGGCTGTGGCTGGATTTCCTCAAGGCGGCCTACGGCAGCGCCGGGTTCTGGGGCGGCACAATGCCCGCGACTTCCACCGAAAGCACACGATGACCCTCGAAGCCGTCCTGGCCTACCTGCACCTGCTGGCCATCCTGACGATGGTCGTCTTCATCTCCAGCGAGGCGGCGCTGTGCCGCGTGCAGTGGCTCAACGCCGCGGTGGTCGAGCGCCTGGCGAAGATCGACCGGGTCTACGGCATCGCCGCGCTGGCGGTGATCGCCACCGGCGTCGCGCGCACGGTCTGGGGCGTGAAGGGCACGGCCTGGTACTGGACCCACCCGCTACTGCACCTGAAGCTGACGCTGGTGGTCGTGATCGCCGTGGTGTCGATCTTCCCGACGCTGACCTTCATCCGCTGGCGCAAGGCGCTGCGCGCCGACGGCTCGCTGCCGGGCGAGGCGGACATCAGGAAGGCGCGCAAGCTGGTGATGGTGCAGGCGCACCTGATCGCCGTCGTCCCGCTGGTGGCGGTGTTCCTCGCGCGGGGCTTCGGCAGGTAGCGCCTCAGGCCTTGGCGTCGGCCTCGCACTTCTTCATGAAGCTGGTCTTCGCGGCACCGGCGAGCGCCTTGCCGTTCTTGTCGATCGCCTTGGCGGCGCAGGCCGGGGCGGCGGCGGCCTTGCCGTCCTTCTCGCACTTCTTCATGAAGCTGGTCTTCGCGGCACCGGCGAGCGCCTTGCCGTTCTTGTCCACGGCCTGGGTGGCGCAGCTGGCGCCGGCAGCGGGGGCGGCCATCGGCGTGGCGGCCTTGTCC